>NZ_FOKH01000007.1:0-39685 GCF_900111955.1 Pseudomonas sp. NFIX10
GTGAACAACACCGGCGACGTCAGCATCGGCACCCAAGGTGACTTGGCGATCAACGAAGGACTGGCCACCAGCGGCAACGTGTTCCTGAACATCAGTGGCAAGACCACCCAGGATGCCAACGGCAACATCACCGCCGATGGCCTGGCGCTCAAGGGCGGGGATTTCGATCTGCGCAACGCCAGCAACTGGGTCGGCGATATCGCCAGCCGAGCGAAGGATGTCAGCTTCGTCAATCGGACCGACGTCACCGTCGGCACGCTGACCGAGACGGCACTGGACGGCACCCAGCTGGATCAGATCGTCGGTATCGGCAACATCGGCAAAGTCCAGGTTGTGACGACCACCGGCAACATCACCCTGGCCGAGAACGTCAGCACCACCAGCAATGCCGCCGATGCGATCGTGCTCAACGCCGGTCAATCCGCTTCGGCGGGCGTGGCTGCGGGCGGTGACGTGAAGGCCGACGCGGGCGTGACGGTGTCGACCGGCGCCGGCGGCCGGGCGGTGATCTACACCGGTAGCCTCGCTGGCAGCACCCGCGTGGTGGATGTGGTCGGCAGTGGCAGCGGCAATTTCCGCTACAACAGTGACGAGCAACAGAGCAATTTCGGCAAGGCCCTGGGCAACACGGGCGTGCATGCCGTTTACCGCGAGCAGCCCGTCCTGGTGGTGTCCACCAACGGCGCGACCACCCAGACCAAGGTGTTCGATGGCCAAACCACGTTCAACGGTGGCGGTATCGCCGGTTATGACGCCAACGGTCTGTGGAACGGCGACACCAAGCCGATGCTCGGCAACCCACTGTATTCGGTCGGCACTCAAGGCCCGGGTTCGCACCTGATCAACATCGGCGGGCTGGCTGACCTCGGTTACCTGATCGTGAGCAGTCCGGCCAACGCCAATCTCACCGTGACGCCGTCGATTGATTATGACGCCGTGCGGCAGAGCGTCGCCGATGCGACACGCGTCGGCGCAGAGGTGAGTTCGCCCCATGCACCGGAGCTCAACCCGACCCAGGCGAAACCGGTCGACTGGTCTGATCGCGGAGTCGATGACGGCGGACTGTTGCTGGTGGACCAGGGCGGCACGCGTGCCAACGGGAAGGCGGGCGACGGCGCGGGCAACGCACTGGCGCAAGGCGACAGCGATTCGGCTGCCCAGGCCGAGGACACCGCCAGCGAGCGGGAACTGGCCGGGACCGTCTGCTCCGATGGCGGCGTATCCGAAGGCGGCGCCTGTGCGGCCTACCCACCGCAGACCGTGTTCGTCGTGCGCGGCGGTGTGCGCTTGCCGAGCCTGGCCATGCGTCCCTGATCCCTGACATTCACCTTTTCATTTGAAGGAACCCTTGGCCACGTCCCCGGACGTGGTCATGGGCTCAGGCAACCCGAATTATTCGAGATTGATCCCATGCAAAACAAATTGATGTCCTGCGCGGCCGGTCTGGCGTTGTTGTCCACTTCCCCGGCTTGGGCGGCGACCCTGCCGGCGCGCCCGATCCCCGACGCCGGCCGTATCCTGCAGGAACTGCCGATTCCGCAGCAGGAACTGCCGCAAAGCATTCGCCTGGATATAGACGCACCACAACCAGAGCAGGAAAAAGTCGGCGGCGCCAAGGTCCAGCTCAACGCTGTCCATTTCACCGACAACACGCGCATCGACGAGGCCAGCCTGCAACGCGTCGTCGCCCCGGCCATCGGTCGAGCCCATGACCTGGACGAGCTGCGGGAAGTGGCCCGGCAGGTCACGCTTTATTACCGTGAGCAGGGTTACCCGTTTGCACGTGCCTATTTGCCGGCCCAACGCATGGCCAACGGTGAACTGACCATCGCGGTGATCGAAGGCCGTTATGGGAAAGTCACCGCCACCAACGACGATGCGAAACTGGCCGCGCAGGCGCAGCCGTTTCTGGACGACTTGCAACCGGGCGACGTGATCGAGCGTGACCGGCTGGAGCGCAGTATATTGGTGCTCTCGGACTTGCCGGGCGTGGCTGTTCGTCCGGTGATCCGGCCAGGTGAGGCACTCGGCACGGGCGATCTCGATGCCAAAGTGAGCAAGACCGAGGCCTTCGAGGGCAAGGCCACCCTGGACAACCATGGCAATCGGTATTCGGGGCGCAATCGCCTGACGGTACAAGGCGACTGGAACAGCCCGCTGATGCTGGGCGACCGACTCAGCGCCGCGGTGATGGCCACCGATGAAGACCTGTATTTCGGCAGCCTCGGCTACTCGATGCCATTGGGCACCTCTGGCCTGCGTGGCAACGTGGGTTACGCCCAGAGCTCCTACGACCTGGGCGCGGAATTCGCCGATCTGGGGGCCACCGGTACCGCTGAGGTCAGTAGCATCGGCTTGAGCTACCCGCTTCTGCGCAGCAACCAGGCGAACCTCATGTTGGCTGGGCAATACCAGCACAAGGAACTCGAGGATAAGTACGAAGTGCTGGGCCTCAGTTTTGAAAAAAGCAGCAACACGCTGCCCATCAGTTTGCAATTTGACGTGAGGGACACTTTGTTCGGCGGCGGCATCACCTACGGCGGCGCGACGCTGACCTACGGCGACCTGAAACTGGACTCGGCCCTGCGCGAGGGTGACCGCCAGACCGCCCAGACCGAGGGCAACTTCAGCAAAGTGAACGTCGACCTCGCGCGCCTGCAAGCGCTGCCGGCCAACTTCACGCTCTTCGCCCGTTTCCTCGGCCAGTGGAGCAACGACAACCTCGACTCCTCCGAAGACTTTAGCCTCGGCGGTATCGATGGCGTACGGGCTTATCCGCAAAGCGAAGGTTCGGGCGACGAAGGCATGCTGACCCAGATCGAGCTTCGCTACCCGATCGACAAGCTCACGCCCTACCTGTTCTGGGACGCGGGCAAGGTGCGCATCAACCACGACGAGTGGGCCGATGAGAAAAACACCCGCAGCATCTCCGGCGGCGGTGTGGGCCTGCGCGCTCAATACGGCCAACTCTCGTTCGACGCAACGGTCGCCTGGCGCCACTCCGGCGGCGAAGCGCAGAGCGATACGCGCCAGGAAAACCCGCAACTGCTCGCGCAGATCGGTTACTCGTTCTAAACGTTTCAAGGCGACCTGAAAGCATTACTGTTCATTCAAGCCGTTCAAAAACCTGTGGCGAGGGGATTTATCCCCGTTGGGCTGCTAAGCAGCCCCAAAGCAGCAAACTCAATCTTCCTGGCACACCGAGGTGCTTGATTTGAGGGTTGCTACGCAGCCCAACGGGGATAAATCCCCTCGCCACGGTTTAGTGAACTGCATCAACCCCGTTGGCCTCCGCGCCTGGGCTTTTTCCAGGCATAGCCCCCTCTCGTTCGATATCCCTCGCCACACGCCCCTGCGCCCCGCCCGTAACGCCCCGTATCGGTAGGCGCCACGAGGGGACGACCGTTTAACGCCCGTTAAAAATTTGATAGCTTCAGTTCTCACTCGATCTGCCGCTATATCGGTTTGTTGCCGGCTCGAAACGTGCTTCCGCGCTTGGCAATTGCACGACAGCGACCCGGCTAAACACAAAAGAGACCTGGCGAATGGACAACGGACGATACGAAAGGCAGGTATTGACGGCGGCAGGCGTGGCGGCCTCCGAGCCGTTGCCGCATATTCTGTTGATCGACGATGTCCCCGAAGACATCCGCGCCACGCTCATTCTGTTGAAGACCCAGCCCTGGCGCATTTCCCTGGCCAGCGATGCCTATCAGGGCTATCAACGCGCCCTTGCCCTGCGCCCGGACCTGATCGTCCTGGATGTGCACATGCCGCAAATGGACGGCTTCAGCCTGTGCCGGTTATTACGCGAGGCGCCGGCCACCCGGCATACCCCGATCCTGTTTCTGTCGTCGGCCAATACGTCGTTGGAGCGGTTGGAGGGGTTGACCGTGGGCGCGGTGGACTACATCCCCAAATCCTGTGCCCCCGAGGAAGTCCTGGCACGCATCAGGATCCATCTGCAATTGACCTGGCGAGCGCCACCGCCCATTGCGGACCACCCGGCCGATCCGCAACCGCAAGGCGATGAGATCGTGCTGCGCGCGGCGATGCGACTGATCGAAAACCAGCTGGACGACATACCGTCCCTGGGGATACTCGCGCAAAAAGTCGGCACTCATGAAAAGCGCCTCTCCGCCATTTTTCGCGAACACCTGGGGATGACGGTGTTTGCCTACATTCGCGACGCGCGATTGCGGCGCGGCCAGGAACTGCTCTCCGAAAGCGCCATGAGCGTGCAGGACGTCGCCGAAGTGGTGGGCTTTCGCAATGCCTGCAACTTCACCACGGCGTTTCGACAGCGAATCGGCATGACGCCCAGCCAGTTCCGCCAGCAGACCCTGGGCTTCGTTGATGCAGAGTCGGTCGGGCGCGCCTGATGCGGCTCCTACGGTTTCTGGTGCTGACGATCGCTTCGTTGTCCGCCGGCCTGCTCCACGCCGCGCCCGTGGAGCTGTGCCGGGCTGAGCGTCTGGACCTGATGCCTGCGGCGCAGATTTTCGAAGACGCCCAGGCCCGCCTGAGCCTCGAAGAAGTCGCCCGACTGCCCGACACCCATTTCAACCCCGCCACCCCGCGCTGGCCGAGCCAAGGCTACAGCCGCTCCGCCTTCTGGTTGAAATGGCAGCTCACCAATTCCAGCGATGCGGCGTGTTCGCGCTTGCTGGTGGTCGGGGCGCCGCGGCTGGACGACATCCGCGTCTTTCAATCGTCAGCCGGACGCTGGCGTGATGCCCACGCCGGAGGCGCCTATCCCTTGGCCGAATGGCCCCAGCCGGCGGCGCGCCAACCGGCGTTTCCGGTGTCGTTGGCGGCGGGGGAGAGCGTCACGGTGTTCGTTCGCGTGACGAGCCATTTCCAGATGCTGCTGGAGCCGGAGCTGTGGTCCGAACCGGCGCTGCTGCGCAGTCAGCAACGGACTTACCTCAGCGACGGGCTCGCCCTCGGCATTGTCCTGCTGGTCGTCCCCTTCGGCCTGATCGTCGGCTGGATCCTGCGTTCGCGATTGCTCACCGTGAACGCGGGCGCGGTGCTCAGTTACATCCTGCTGACCTGCATCGTGAACGGCTACCTGATCTACTGGCCCACCGCCCTGGGCTGGATGCGTGAATTGCTGACCCTCGCCAGCGCGCTCTCGTTCGTCCTGTTCCTGGCCTATTTCCGCGTGCTGTTGCAGGTGTCCCGGCTGCCAAAAATCATTGGCTGGAGCTATTGGGTACCGCTGGCGGGCTGTGTCCTCGGTCGACTCTGGTGGCTGAAGGTCGATCCGGTCCAAGGCGCGTACTGGGTCCAGGTTGCCCTGTTCAGTTTCTATGGCGTGTTGCTCGCCACGTTATTCATGGCTTGGCGCAGAAGGCTCACTTACAGCTGGATGGCGTGGCTGGTGCCGGGGCTCTTGTTCGCACAATTGCTGATGCGGATGTTTTTCCCGCAAGAACAGTTGCCCTGGCAGTCGCCGGAAAGCAAATACAGCCTGTCGTCTACCCTGGCGGGCGTGGCGTTGCTGGTGTGCACGTTGATCATGGAAGTGGCCCGCAGCCGCAACCGCGAAAAACACGCCCTGACCACCCTCGAACAACAACGCCAGGCCGAGCACGAACGCCTGGAAAGCACCGTGGCCCTGCGCACGTCACAGTTGCGCGACTCCCTGGCGGCCCGCAGCGCGTTGATGGCGCGCATCAGCCACGACCTGCGCTCGCCGCTGGTGCGCATCATCGACTATGCGCGTCTGCTGCACGCCGGGCCCAACCGCGACTATCAGGCGACCATCGAGCGCAACGCCCGCCAGCAACTGGAACTGATCGACGAGATGCTCGAGTTTTCCCGTGGCGAGCTGGAGCAAATGCAACTGACCCTCGCGCCGGGCTACCTGTACGGGTTCCTCAACGAGATCGCAGACGAAGCGGGCTTTCTCGCCGCACGCCAGGGCAACACCTTCGAGGCGGTGCTGGCCGATGACTTGCCGCCACTGGTGGAGGCCGACTTCAAACGCCTTCGGCAGGTGCTCATGAACCTTCTGGCGAACGCGGCGAAATTCACCCGCAACGGCCAGATCCGCTTCGAAGTGGATTGGGCCCCGGGCACGACTGCCAACACCGTGGAACTGCGTTTCAGCGTGATCGACACCGGCATCGGCATCGACCCGCAAGAATTCGAACAACTGCTGCAACCGTTCCGCCGCGGCCGCAATGCCCAGCGCTATGAAGGCAGTGGGCTGGGCCTGTCCATCGTCACCCAACTGCTGGAGCGCATGGACAGCCGCCTCGAACCCCAAGCCACCGGGCAGGGCAGCCACTTCAGTTTTCGCCTGCAATTGAATGGCGCCCAAGAACACGACCTGGAAAACGGCATCGTCGACAACAACGCCATGCCGTTTGATGGCCAGGGCAAACACGTCCTGCTGGTGGACGACGTCGAGCAGAACAGCGAATGGCTCTATGACTTGCTGGCCGGTTACGGTTTTGACGTGAGCGTGGCGGCGAACGGCGAAGACGCCTTGGCCTGCCTGGCGCAGCAGCCAATCGACCTGCTGATCAGCGACCAGATGATGCCCTGCATGGACGGCTGGGCGCTGCTGCGCCACGTGCGCGAGCGTTGGCGCCATCTGCCGGTGATGCTCTATTCGGCAGTGCCGCCGCGCAGGCCGCAGGACTATCCAGAGGATCTGGCCTTCGACGCGGTCCTGCTCAAGCCCGCCGACAGCCGCGAATTGCTGGCGTGGGTCAAGGCGCTGGCCTGCCCGGACACCACGCGTCGCGCGTTGGCACGGGAGCACTAGGATGCCGGGTTTGGGTTACCGGTTGTTCCTGCTCGGCGGCCTTTCGATGTTGCCCTGGGCGTCGGTCCAGGCCGAGCAAGCGGCGCCCGGCGCCCTCACGCTCGACGCCACCACCGTCACCGCTCGCCGCCGCGAGGAAGACCCGCAACAGGTGCCGATCCCGATCAACGTCCTCTACGGCGAACAACTGGACGAGGCCGGCCTGCACCGCCTGCAAGACATCCAACAGCGGGTGCCCGGCCTGGTGGTGTCCGGCCACGACGCCCGTTACGCCGGCTTCGGCCTGCGCGGCTTCGGCGCCACCGCCTACAACGATGGCCTGGAAGGCAGCGTCGGCACCTACGTCGATGGCGTTTACCAGGCGCGCCAGGGCATGGCCTTCACCGAGTTGATGGACATCGAGCGCATCGAAGTGCTGCGCGGGCCACAAGGCACCCTGTTCGGCAAGAACACCACGGCGGGCGCGCTGAACATCATCACTCGCCAGCCAACTTTCCAGCCCGAAGCCAACCTCGAAGCCAGCTACGGCGAGCGCGGCCTGCGGGAATATCGCGGCACGGTTTCCGGGCCGTTGCAGGACGACGTGCTCGCTGGCCGACTCAATGTTTTCGACAGCTCCACCGATGGCGCCGTGGAAAACCTGCAAGACGGCGCCCGCCTCGGCGACGCCGACAGTCATGGCTTGCGTGGCCAGTTACTGTGGACGCCGACCCCGGACTTCAGCGCCCGCCTCATTGCCGACTATGCCGAGCAAAACGAGGCCGGCAACGTCCTGCTGGTCAATCACTACAGCCAGCAGACCCGCAAGCGCGCCCAGTTCCTCGGCTACCCCCTGACTGAGCCCGACCCTTACAAGCGCGAGACACGCATCGACGCGCCGGGCCATCCGCGAACCCTGCAGAACGGTGTCTCACTGGAGTTGAATTGGGACCTGGACGAGGCGATGCGCTTGACCAGCATCACCGCCTACCGCGACTGGGACTACCGCGCCACCCGCGACAGCGACAGCACCGCGCTGTCCGTGGCCGAATCCGAAACCGAACTGGGCCACCGGCAGTTCAGCCAGGAATGGCGCCTGTCCGGCACGGTCGGTTCTTCCGTCGACTATGTGGCTGGGCTGTATTACCTGCGCCAACAACTCGACCGTGAGATCGACGCCGAATTCGGCAAGTACGCCGCGCCCTGGTTCGTCGGCGATCAGTTGGAAGCCTTGCGCAAGCTCTACGGCATCACCTTCACCGATCCGAAGCAGGTGCCGGCGATGCTGCTGGACGGCGCCCGGCAACGTTATGACGGCGAGCAGAAGGGCGACAGTCGAGCCATTTTCGGCCAGCTCTCCTGGCGCCCGATCGACCCGCTGGAACTCACCGGCGGCCTGCGTTACAGCCAGGAGCGCAAGGACGGCTGGATCTCCCGCGACGTCAGCAACCTCGCCCCGCTGACGGGGTTGCCAGCGGTGTTCCAGTCCGGTGGGCTGTTGCTGCGCGACATCGCCCTGGGTGGTGGTTATTACCGCGAGGATTCGATAAAAGAAAACAACGTCTCCAGCCTCCTCAGCGCCAGCTACCGCTTCAGCGATGGGGTGATGGGCTACGTCAGTTGGTCGCGGGGCTACAAGGCCGGCGGCATCAACTTCGACGTGGTCGGCCCGTTCACCACGCCCACCTTCGAGCCGGAGCGGGCCACGTCCTTGGAACTGGGCATGAAGACGCGCTTCTGGGATGAGCGCGCATTGCTCGACCTCGCCGTCTACCAGACCGACGTCGACAACTACCAGGCGCTCACCTACAGCCCGCCCACGTCCATGTTCGCGCCACCGCTGCGGGACAACCTGATCAACGTCGGCAAGGTCCGCCTGCGCGGCATCGAGCTGGATTCCGCCTGGCAACTCACCCCCCGCCTCACCGGGCGCCTGGGCCTGGCCTGGAGCGACGCGCGTTACCGCAGCTTCCCCAACGCCCCATGCCCGCCGGCCTCGGGCCAATGGACCTGCGACCTCAGCGGCGACCGTCTCTACAACGCGCCGGAATGGAACCTCAGCAGCGGCCTCGACCACACTCATCCACTGCCCTACGGGTTGGAAGCCTTCAGCGGTATCGACTACAGCTTTCGCACCGGGTACTCCGGCACCCTCGAAGGCGGCGAGGGCAGCTATCAACCCAGCTACGGCCTGACCAATTTGCGCCTGGGCCTGCGCAGCCAGGACCGCGCCTGGGAAGTGGAAGGCTGGGTGCGCAACGTCTTCGACCGCAACTACATCACCGCCGTGTATTCACTGCTCGGCGCCGGTGACTATGGCGTCATGACCGGCAGCGAACGAACCCTCGGCACCACCGTCAGGCTTCGCTATTGAGCGAAATAAACCGCGTCGGACAAAACGCCAGACGATTGCCGCCGGCCTTTTTCGACAGGTACATCGCCTGGTCCGCCTTGCTGATCAGCCCATCGACCTCCTGCCCATGCTCCGGAAAAAACGCCACGCCGATACTGGCGGCAATCTCCACCGTTTGCGCGCCAATCAAGATCGGCGCATTGGCCGCCGCCAGCATCCGCTTGAGCAACGGCTCGCTGTCCTCCACCGCCTGCAAATCCACCAGCCCCGCCACGAACTCATCGCCACCGAGGCGCGCCAAGGTATCGCCTTCACGCAGCGTGGCATTGATCCGTGTCGCGACAATCTGCAACACCCGATCACCCCAGTCATGCCCATAGCTGTCGTTGAGCGCCTTGAACCCATCGAGGTCGATAAACGCGATGGCCACTTTCTGCTGATAGAGAGCGGCCTTGCCCAGGGCCTGGCGCATCCGTTCGGTCAACAGCAATCGGTTGGGCAGTTGCGTGAGCGCGTCATGCCGAGCGTCACGCTCCAGTAACTGCAGGCGCTGCTTCATCTGCGTCATGTCGCTGAACAACGCCACATAGTGCTGCACATTGCCATGCCGGTCATGCACCGCGCTGATGCTGATGCGCGACGTCATCTCCCGGCCATCCTTGTGATTGCTTTGAATTTCACCGGACCAGTGCCCGTGGAAATCCAGCGCATTCTTCATCGGCGCATAAAACGCCGCGAGCCGACGCACCATGCGATGGGAATTCAACTCCCGGCCCTTTATCTCTTCTTGCCCGTAACCGGTCAGGCGGGTGAAGGCCTCGTTCACGGCGATGACCCGACCGTACGGGTCAACCAGGATGACCCCTTCCCGAGCGTGGCTGAACACCGTGGCGGCCAGCTCCGGGCGCACGGTGTCGAGACGACGGTCCAGGGCGCCTTCGTCGCGGGTGGCCGGCCAGGCCTTGTCGTCGAAACCTTGTTGCGCCAGGTAGCGGGCCAGAGAGGAAAGCGCTTGGTGCAGGCGGGTCAGGGCATTCGTGGCGAGCCTGGAATCCAGGCAGTAGCGACGGATGAAGGTGCGTAGGTTCATGGGAAAACACGGTGCTCGGTTGTAGCGCTAGGGGGTGTGGAAAGAAGGCATTATCGAGGTAGGGATTTGTGAGGGGCTTTGCTGGAGCGGATGGGGGCTTTGCGGGGAGGGATGGAGTGGAAAGATTTTTTGCGTGGGTTGTAGGAACGTCAGCCGTGACTGTCAGCCATTGGACGTCCGCAACTCGCCAGCCGACGTCGCCTTGCGCCTTTGCCTACAACTACGCCAGAATCCGCCGGCTTGTTCGCCTTGGGTTGCGTCGGTAGTTTGGGACCTGTCACTGCTCATCAGTGATCGGGTTTAGTCGCCCGTCGTTGCTAAGTCGCTCAAGCGTCCATCAGTCAGGTATCCCCATCCCTGCACTCGATGGTGGCTGTGCGCAGGGCGCCTTCGGGCGCGCCGATTCCTTAGCTCGTCGGTCGACTAACCTGCGTACAGCTGCCTCCCAATCGTTTAGTCGCGAGCGGGACGTAGCCCAACCCAAAGAGAGCTAAGGCTATGGTCAAAATTACCCCGAATCCTCCAGTTATAGATACAGATGAACCCACATCACGTGCCCAATCGGCTCGCAACAAAAAGCTCGACGAAGCGGCCACTCGTGCCCTGGATTACTACCTGAAGCCCAAGCCTAAGGACGAAACGTCTGGCAAGACCGACTCCATTTTACGGATTGATCCGGATGTGGATTCTGAGTGTTTGCTGGCGAATCTCAGTGAGAACCTGGCGTCGGCGAATGCCATGATCAACGATTTGGCGTTTGATCTGGATGGGTCTCGGCGGCATGTGGCGTTGGGGATTTTGCAGGTGATCGAGGTGAGTGAGCTGTTGGCGAGTCGGGCGTTGGATATTGTTGAGGTGAGGTAGCCGAAGCGTTCGCCTCAATACAGGAAAGGTCTCGCACAGCTGGACCTTTCCTTGGACAAAGCGCTGCATGGGCGATCCCCACGCGAGTCGGCGCAGCACGCTCCAAGCGGCTTCTGCTAGTCTGCTGGGCCAGCTAGGTAACACAGCAAGGCTCAATCAATGTTCAATATCCGTGTCATGACCATGGACGATTACGATGCTGCCATCGATCTCATGAGGCGTACTCCAGGCGTCTCCTTCCGTGACGCTGACTCTCGTGAATCGACCGCGAAATACTTGGAACGAAATCCCGGGATGAGCTTCGTGGCTGAAGTCGGAGCCGTCCTCTGCGGTTGCGTCATGTGTGGACACGACGGCCGTAGAGGTTATCTGCAGCATTTGGTTGTTCTTCCCCAGTATCGGCGACAAGGCATAGCAAATGCGTTGGTCGAGCACTGTCTTTCGAGTCTTGAGGAGCACGGAATACTTAAATGTCATCTCGACGTGTTCAAGACCAATCTAACAGCTGCCAACTATTGGCATAGCCAAGGCTGGAAGCTCAGGTCTGATATCGATCGGTATTCATTTACCCGATCGGATAATGAGAACGTGTGAGCGGCATCTGGCCCGTGAGGGCGGGCTGCCATCTTTTTTACATACTCTGAACCTAAAAAGCAGCCCCAAAATCTCAGGTTCGCAAGACCGACATCGTCTTGCGCCATAGCCTACAACCACGCCAGCTTGTTGTTCCTGGAGCCGTCGAGCAGGTTCGAGTCCTGTTACTCAAACCTGTAATCGGTCTAGTCGTTCGTTCAAAACGCTCAAGCGGATCACGCCCCTATCCGGAGGCGAATTTTTTGGGCTAAGGCCATGCTTGGCATCGCTTGCCAAGCAAACCCAATAGCGCTGGTAAATTAAATGCACAACTTTTCATTGAGTCGGCGCATTATCTCCAAACAGCAACTGATACATTGATTGGGACTTGAGGCGTCGCCCCTGACCACTCTTTTTGAATAAGTGGCAAGAAGCCTGTGTAGTGCTTGTTTTGAGGTAGGTTCGGGTTGTCTGCATCGACATAACTGATTCTTAGGAACACGTCAGAGCCGCTTTGACATCTGTAGGCATAGTGCATTTGACGGAATGCGCAGCCGCCATTTGCCCTAGTGCCGCGGAGTCGGACCATATATCGCTGTGTACTTCCTTCCGCGGTAACAAATGCGTCGAGGCGAGTATATTCGCCATTAGATTCAGTTATCGGTGTTGTAGGGCCGTTGTCTTGCGATTGAGCCACTACATAAGACGCCAATCCTTCGGGCGCGCTCAGGCGCAATTCTGCGACTCGACTTCCAACAAGCATCAATCGCACCCCTGAGAGTTCTGCATTGCTGTTAACAAGCCTGGCGGTATTTTCACGCCACACTCTCGCAGTATCACCTTTGGTTACGCTGCCCATTACGACCCCGTAAAAATTAGTGTAGTGAGGGTTGGAGTAGACGCCTTGGTTTTCATTTCCACAAAGAATGCTATAGAAATTATCCATGAGAGGGCGAGTGCTTTTAATTCCCTGGGCATAATCATTCGTTTCGCCGCAATGCCAAGCCCCCGCATTATGCGCGACTTCATGCCTGAGCACTGTACTTTCATCCAATACAGCGTTAAGACTTGTAAAGCCGGGGCGAGAAGCTATTCCATACTCATAGCCACTTCCAAAGCTACCCCCCTTACCGGTGAACACAATGTTCATATCAGTCTTCAAAAGCGACCTGTATGGGGCAAGAAAGTTTTGCCAGCTGGTTAGGCCTGCACTGGATACCGAGGTGTTGTTATGGAAAACTGTGATCGCTGCGAGTCTTAAAGCAATCTCATTGTTGCCTGTTTTTCTCAGTGCTGCATTCACCGTTTCTACCTGCCCCAAGGCAAATGCGATGGGGTCGGAAACTTTGTTGAAAATAGCATTGCCGTAGGCTACCAAAACATCAGCATACGACATTGCTTTCGGCGTATCACCTTCAGTTGGTACAGAGGGAGTATTTGATGTTACGTCCCCTTCCACGGTATCCGTTGTCATGGGATCGAATGGCGCATCTGCTGTAAATTTACTTTTGCCGCTTGGGTCAACCTCCAGCAGACCGCGCTTATTTGGTTCATTAATAAACGCTGTAACAGATCCATCCGGGGAGCGAACCACTACCATGGAGCCCGTCTCCTCCTTCGCTGCGTTACGCAATGACCCGCTTTCAACCGTATACCCTTGTTGGATGCGAAGGGCTGACCGTTCAAATTGGGTTCCATTTATATCGGAAATATAGAGCTTGGGGTTGGTCGGTACATTCGCGTCATCAATCGATATATCCCGCGTCGTTTTTTCAGTCGGTACAGGAGCGGCCAGCGCAGCCCAATCTCCCGAGGAAAATAAAAAAATACAAAGGATGATAAATGCCGGTTTGTGCTTCATAGTATTTCCTTACGGCAGTGAACGGTAGGTAGGACGGGTTAGTATTTGGAATGCATGAAATCGACAAGCCTAATTTTAAATGGTCGAAACATTATTCCGTTTTTTAGATTGAAGTTTCTTTCTATGGTGTAATCGCTCTTTCCATGAGTTTTAGAAGAGTCTCGTCTTCGGTGCATGAAGTGACTACTGTCAAAGTTGACAGTGTCGACGAATGGCTGTGATTTCAAATAGCAGTTGCTCCGACAAAGGACGATGAGAATTGCTAGTCTCGTCTCTACCCTCCATCATTTTTTCATGATCAATCAAAGCTTCCCCCCCCCCCACACACATTGGTTAATGTCCCACAAAGGCGGCTCCCTAAGCTGCCGCGCATACTCATGGCAAACTGCGCAACGTTGTAATTTTTCAACAGCCATGCGGTGATGCTCGAATCGACTCGTTCGGCAACATCAAGCTGTACGCCGTTCGCAGCCTTGGCGATCTCTGGTATTGAGTCAGGCTAGTGTCCTTTGGTTGACAAGAGTCGTGATTTAAAGTCGAAGTGGCTCATCCCGATCATTCGGCGAGATTGGCTATTTTCAGCGGTTTCGCGTAATGAGGTTTCAGCCATGCAATGGGTTTCATGATGTCTTTGTCTAGATAACCGTCGCGCGTAACATAAGCCTGCTGTAGAGCGTCACGCTCGGCCAGTTCGCTGGCGCTCATGTCCCGATAAGTGAGGTGATACCCGTCACCACCGGGCGGGTTGCGACCTGAGGGATGTCTTTTTCGCGTGTCGCCACGTAGTGAGTCTCTCCGCTAAATCCAGGACAGACGCTAACGTGGCAAGAGAGGGGCGCGACGTAGGAGGTTTCTTGAAGTGGTCGTCCCGGTTTCCTCAATACAGGTAGGGCTTGCGCAGCTAGGCCTTTCTTGTCCGCAGAGAACTGTTCGGCAAAACCTGAGGGATAAGGGCAAAACGCTGGTGAAACTCAAGTTGCCGGATCACACGCCGATAGGTTGCGGACGAATTTCATACGAAGGACCGGAGTATGTTTTACCCACGTGAAGCTGAAAAAGATCAACTCTATAGCCGAATAGTCCTGCTTACCGTTGCGTGCTGTGTGCTGCTGTTCCTGGCCTCCCTGGCGAAACATTCCGGGTCCATTTATGGGGCGATCCGATGGAGCGCTGTCGAGGTAAAAGGCACCGTGACGCAACTGGAAAGCATCCCGATGAATGCTAACGGCATCATCATTCACTACCGGTATGTCGACGGTGATCAACAAGTCCATGAAGACGAATACGGGGACCAACGCTATAACGAACATGATCAGTACGAGGTAGGGGGCGACGTTCCGCTGCTGTACTCACGTTGGTTTCCCCAAATCAGTAGTATCGCCACCGAGCTTCACACGTATCGCCCCGGCTTTTTCATCATGGCTGGCGGAGTCGTGCTGACATTGGTGTTCCTCGGGATTTCCTTCGTAACCTTCGGAAGGATTTATCGCATGAAGGAAGAAGACCGCTTCTATTGAACGATTGTCGGTCATGGCGCCCATAGCCCTCATTCATCCAGGTAATCGGTTTCCCCACCCATGAAAAAATTGATGCTCGCGTTGCTTTCGCTCGTTCTGCTTTCCGGCTGTGTAACCAAGTCTTTGAGTGTTGAGGATCGCCACCAGATCAAAACGATCAAGATCCTCCCTGTGTACTTTGCGGTAGAAAATTTCAAGTACACGAGCATGACCCAGGCGTGGGGGGCAGGGCTGGGGGCTGGAGCAGGTGCCGCGGCGGGTATGGCGTCCGGCGCATCCAGCGCTGGCACAAACGCATTGACCGGGGCCGGCTCGGTCGTGGGCACGAAGGCGGCCGACGGCGCGACAATGGATATTTCCCAGGCAATTCTGAACAACATGCGAGCCCACGGTATCGATGTGGGCCAACTGGTGCGCGAAAGCTTCGAGAGGCGCATCAAGCAAGAAGGGATGTTCACCCTCGTGGCGGAAGGTGAACGGGCTGATGCCGACGTTGAAATCATGGTCCCACAGTGGGGGCTTAGCCTGAAAAACTACAGCACCGTGCTTTACCCCGTCATAGGCGTCAACGGCTCCATGAAACGCAGTGGCACTTCGGTTTGGCGCAACTTCAACACCATTTCGCCGTTCAATGAAAGCAACACCCTCGCTTATACCCCTGAGCAGTACGCCACCGACCCCGAAGCACTGCGGGCGGCGTTTTCCCGGGTGTCTGATTTGGCGGTGGGTAAGCTGATAGAAGATCTGAAGCAATAGAGGTTCAGGCAAACCGCAGGAGCCGACCCGTGATCAGCAGAGCCAGAATCACAAGCGTGAAGGTTGTTCCAGGCAAGCCTGCATTGCAGGTGGAGTTTGCCAACGGTAAGCGCTACGACGTCGACCTGCGGGAACACATCCGACAATTCCCGGTGCTCAAGCCTCTGGAGGACCTGCCGTTGTTTGGTACCGCCCAGGTGGGCGAGTGGGGCTTCGACGTGGGCTGGGGTCATGGCCTGGAACTGGCGGCTGTCACCTTGCATCGATTGGCGTTGGAGCAAGCGGGTGAGGTGGTGCCGACCTAGGCACTCTCAGTTGGATTTTATGAACCCGTGCCGTCATGAAACAACACACCCGCGCCAGATAGCTAAACTTACTGCTTATCTTTGACCAGTAGGGTTTAGGGGACGCTGATGCTGATCCGGCGTTACCAGCCAAACACGCGTGGAGTAGCGACCATGGATTACGACGACAAATTGATAGAAGAAGCTGTGCTTGCCTTATTGGCAGCCTTCAGCTCCGACGACGGCAACGCCTGGAAAGGTTTCGACTTCGAAGTCATGAACCGATTGCATGAACAAGGCCTCATCAGCAATCCGGTAAACAGGAACAAATCGATCTGGTTGACGGCTGAAGGGCTGGAACGAGGTCGGCAGCTTGCCGAGCGGTTGTTTGGAAAAGAGACTTGAGGGAACGCGTCGCCCCGTGATGCTGGAAAGCCACGGCTCAATTCGGTGATCAGTGATCTGGTTCGATCTGGATGGTTCGCGGCGGCATGTGGCGCCGGGGATTTAGCAGGTGATTGAACTGAATAAACCGTTGGGATCGGGCGTTGGATATTGTCGAGGTGAGATAGCGGGCCGGCGGCATTCAACAACAAGAAAAGGTCTTGCTCAGCAAGACCTTCTTCAATCACCAGTGCATTAAACGTCAGACGTGCGCTGCGCGCTCAAACACCTCATCAGCCCACTGGTTCAGGCTTTTGCCGGCTGTTTGGGCTGCAATGGTGGCGGCAGCGTGCACTTCAGGGCGAATGCGTAGCATCACCTTGCCGGAGGCAGGCTTCTCAGGGCTGACGCCTTGCTCGGCACAGTCCGCCAAGTAATCCTCGACAGCACTGGCAAATTCCGCTCGTAGCTCGGTCACGGAATCGGCGTGAAAACTGATGATGTCACGCACACCCAGAATTCGACCGACGAAGATGTCGTCACGCTCATCGAACTCAATTCGGGCTGTGTAGCCCTTATAAGTCATGCTGTTCATAGCTCAACTCCTGCCCGCTGGAGAAATTCGCGGGCCTCTTCTACCTGATATTTTTTGGCTTCTTTCCCAGGGTGTGGCCGATGGCAGCGCCATTGGGCCTCCCCCAGCATCAGCTTGACCCGAGAACCTTCACGCTCCAGCACTTGGCCACCCAGATGAATGACCAAGGCTTCAATGTCAGCAAACACTATCGCCGCACTCGTTGGCGTGCGTGGATCGCTTCAAGGGTTTTCTGGTGCCTGTTTTTCATGCGTCTGAGTGCTATCAAAAAAAGATAACACTCTCTAGCCCGTTCGGCGCGTTGCCACTCTCAGCATTTTGCCCTTTGCTCTTTAGTGCCGTAGCTTTTCTCTGCGCGCGAATCAGGAAAACTCGCTGCTCAACCTACATCCTCAACGAGGCCTATCCCCCGTCCTGACGACCAAAGCACCCCGGCACTTCAAAAGGGGATGGCAGGCAGTCCCCCCGTGGCGAGGGAGCTTGCTCCCGCTGGGCTGCGCAGCAGCCCCAAAACCTCCCCGCCCGGCAGACTCCGCTACGCCAGCACAACCCGACCAAACCGGGCGTTGTCATCCTGCGGCGTAATCGCCAGCAACTGATCGAGGCGAATCTCTCGGCGACCTTCGGCAGTTTCCACATCAAGAAACTCCTCCCGCGTGGAGGCGGTGCGCGTGGTGATCGCACGGGCGGTCAGGCGTTGGCCGTCAGTCAGTTCGATGTCCAGCGTGTAGCCGTACAGGCAGGCAATCTCCAGGTAATCATGCAGATCGCAGTTCAACGGTTGATAGGTCTTCATCCCAAGTGACCTCCAATGGAGCGAGTGGACAGGTTAGGGCGCCACCTGTCCGTCGCAAAAGTAGAACTCAGCGCCCTTCGCGAATCAGAGCAGTTGTTTCAACATCGTCTGCAGTCGCTCGTTACGGGCGTCATCCAGTGGAAAAACCGGCAGGCGCGGATCGCCAACCTCCAGGCCAAGCGTGCGCAAACCGGCCTTGATAGTGGCGGGTAAACCGCCCTTGAGGATGAAATCCAGCAGCGGCAATTGACGATAGAACAACGCCCGGGCCTGGCTCAGGTCGTTGGCCAGGACGGCGGCGTACAGATCGAGGTTGAGCTGTGGGATCAGGTTCGGCGCGGCGGTGCACCAGCCCTTGGCGCCGGCCGCGAAGGCTTCCAGCGCCAGGGGGTTACAACCGTTGTAGAACGGCACCTGGCCCTCGCCCAGCAATTGCAGCTTGTGCATGCGCTGAATGTCGCCGGTGCTTTCCTTGACCATGGTGACGTTATCCACCGCGTTGAAAATCCGCAGGATCAGCTCCACCGACATGTCGATGCCGCTGGTGGCGGGGTTGTTGTAGAGCATGATGGGCAGGTCGATGCTGGCGCCGATGGCCTGGTAGTGCGCGAGGATTTCCGCCTCGCTCAGTTTCCAGTAAGAGGCCGGCAACACCATCACCACATCGGCGCCCTTCGCCTGGGCAAAACGTGCGCGGCGTACCGCCTTGGCGGTGGTCAGGTCAGACACGCTGACCACGGTCGGCACCCGGCCGGCGACGCGGGCAATGCTGAACTCGCTGACCTGGTCCCACTCGGCGTCGCTCAGGTAGGCGCCTTCGCCGGTGCTGCCCAGGGACGCGATGGCATGCACGCCGCTGTCGATCAGACGGTCGATGGACCGGCCCAGGGCGTCCAGGTCCAAGCCCTGGCCGTCGGTGGAGAAGGGCGTGATGGTGTAGCCGATGATGCCGTGGATGTTGGGGGTAGACATGGCTTCGCTCCTGGTGGGTTCAGTTCAGGCAATCGGCGTGTTGGCGCAGGGTCTGCCGGGCGTAGTAGTTGAAGGCGGCCGCGTGGCGCTTGGGGCGGGCGATCCAGTCGTGGGCTTCGCGGCCCAGGTGAGGCAGGATCGGTTTCACCTCGCCGGCGGCCATGGCCAGCAATTGCAGCTTCGCGGCGCGTTCGATCAGTTGGGCGATGTTGCAGGCTTCTTCCACGGTGGCACCGGTGGACAACTGGCCGTGGTGGGAAAGCAGGATGGCGCGCTTGTCACCCAAGGCACCGGCGATCAACTCGCCTTCCTCGTTACCCACCGGCACACCCGGCCAGCCCTTCAGGAAGGCACAGTCTTCGTACAGCGGGCAGAGGTCCATGTGGGAAATCTGCAGCGGCACTTCCAGCATCGACAGCGCGGCGATGTGGGTCGGGTGGGTGTGAATGATGCAATTCACATCCGCCCGGGCGCGGTAGACCCAAGTGTGAAAGCGGTTGGCCGGGTTGGGCATGCCATGACCCTCCAGCACCTCGAGGTCTTCATTGACCAGTAGCAGGTTACCGGCGGTGATTTCATCGAAGCCCAGGCCCAATTGCTGGGTGTAATAGGTGCCCGGTTGCGGCCCGCGCGCGGTAATCTGCCCCGCCAGTCCTGAGTCATGGCCGTTCTCAAACAGGATGCGGCAGGTCAGGGCCAGCTTTTGTCGTACAGTCCACGTATTATCCGGCAGTGTTTTCTGCATCTGGTTAACAGCATGCTGGACCAACTGGTCCTTGGGCGTCGCCAGTGTCTTGCTCATATCCGTTCTCCTGATTCGTTCTTTGACCGTTCTTGATCCGCGTCATGGAAGCTGTGAAAGGAAGGTGCTAATGACACTAAATAGACTATATGACACAAAGTGTCATTTGCAATCGCAGATTGTCCGTTTCTCTGGAAATGTTGGTTACCTATGTCCATTCGCTTGAAACTGCTCAGGAAAAAACTCGGCATGACACTGGACGTCCTGGCCGAAAAAACCGGGATGACCAAGAGCTACCTGTCCAAGGTGGAACGGGGCTTGAGCACGCCCTCCATCGCCACGGCGCTCAAGCTCGCCAAGGCCCTGAGCGTCAAAGTCGAGGAGCTGTTCTCCGAAGAAACCGTCTCCCTCGACAGCTACAGCCTGGTGCGCAGCGAAGACCGCCAATCCCTCGCGGCGAGCAGCGGCAGCTCCGAATACGCGGTATTGGCCCATCAAGTGTCCGAACGCAGCCTGCTGCCCTTCATCCTTTACCCGGCCGCTGAATTCACCGCCCACCACGCGTTCAAGGAACACACTGGAGAGGAGTTCCTGTTCGTGCATGAGGGGCAGGTGGAAGTGGACTTCATGAACGAGCGCGTGCTGCTGAACCGTGGCGATGCCCTGCATTTCAATGCGCAGAAACCGCATCGGTTGCGTTCGGTGGGGGATGTTCAGGCGCAGTTGCTGGTGGTGGTGCACAGCGATGAGTCGTCGGAGAAGGGCGAGGGCGCCTAGCGGCTCCAATCGCAGGTAACCAACGTGGCGAGGGAGCTTGCTCCCGCTGGGCTGCGCAGCAGCCCCCCTCCTATGAATGCCTCGCCACCGATCTTCCGACAGCCTCAATTGAACGGCATCGAGCATCTGCCCGGACCAGTCGAGCGGCGTCTGTCAGTACAGACCGACAGACAACGACGACGAAGGCCCGCCAAGCCACAGCGCCTTGCGCCTTTGCCTACAACTACGCCAGAATCCGCCGGCTTGTGCGCCTGGGGCTGCGTCGGTAGTTTTGGACCTGTCACTGATGGTCAGTGATCGGGTTTAGCAGCTCGCCGAGTTAAGTCGCACAACGCGTCCATCAGACAGGAATCCCCATTCCTGCACTTGATGGTGGCTGTGCGCAGGGCGTCCTCGGACGCGCCGATTTCTTAACTCGTCGGTCTGCTAACCTGCGTACAGCTGCCTCCCAATTCGTTTAGCAGCGAACGGGTCGTGGCCTCAACCTGAGAGTTAAGACCATGGTCAAAATTACACCGAACCCTCCAGTTACAGATTCAGACGAACCCACATCCCGTGCCCAGTCTGCCCGCAACAAAAAGCTCGACGACGCGGCCACTCGTGCGTTGGATTACTACCTAAAGCCCAAGCCTAAGAGCGAAACGCCTGACAAGTCGGACTCCATTTTTCGGATTGATCCGGGGGTTGATTCTGAGTGTTTGCTTGCGAATCTCAGTGAGAACCTGGCTTCGGCGAATGCCATGATCAGTGATTTGGCGTTTGATTTGGATGGTTCGCGACGGCGGGTTGCGTTGGGGATCTTGCAGGTGATTGAGGTGAGTGAGCTGTTGGCGAATCGGGCTTTGGATATTGTTGAGGTTAGATAGATTGAAGCACTAAACCATTGAAAGTGAGTATCTAAGAGGTCTTGCTGTGCAAGACCTCTTCTTTTGTAAAAGGGGGGGATGATAAGAATAATTGAGCTAATGGTGAATTAATGAGCCTTATGCTCATGTCTCATAAAGTGTCAATTTTGATCGGATCTATAACTTACTTGAGTTTGAGTCGTTCTTCTTCTCTCCAGGTTCTTCTTCTTTTTCTTTAGTGCTGAGTCTAGCGAGGATCTTCTGAATGTCTTCGTCAGGAATCAAGCCAGCTTCCTGGAATGGGAGCTTAAAAGAGCTGGAGTTTGGGTCTGTATAAATTATTCTCTTAAGTTCTGTGGCGCTAACTCCGAGTAGGTTTAATATTACAAGAAGATAAAGTTTTGAGAGTGCATCGCTGTTCTTAAATACACCGGATATAAATTTTTCATAATCTCCCGGCGTACGTTCTCCTCCATGATGGGATAGATCATTTCGTAGGTCGGCGCAGGTCTTGCAAAATAGTTTTAGATTGCTTTCCGGTATATCGATTGCAACAGGCTTTAAAGTTTCGTATAGCCTTTCCGAAAGCGGACGCTCGCTGGAGCGTTTTATAAGATTTTTTAGCCAGTTTCGGTCACTGTAGTTGAGGTCCCTTAAAGAACCAACTGCTTTGGTGATTCGTTCGATTTTTTCGCTAAGCCTGGATTCGTCAGGCTGTGATAGGTCCGTCCGACGAGCTAGAGCCTCAAGGCCCCAGACCAAATTTACAAAACGATGTTCTGCATACAGTCGGATGTTTCGACGTGTCCCCAAATAAAGACTTATGCCAGGCCCAAGACTTTTACGCTTCAGAAGCCAACTATCTATCATTGAGCCAAATAGGGCGCGAACCCTTGGGAATGGGAGAAGGGTTTCATACCATTTTACCTGGCTATCAGCAGGCTGTTGTCGACGGAAATAATATCCAATCTCTATGTTTTTGTTGTCTGCGCTACAAATAAATTTTGGCCATTTTAGCGTTAAGGTGCAGTTGGTGAGTATCAGTAGCAGGTCTTGGATTGCACGATACCACTCAATAAGTTCTTGGCTTGTGGATGGAGACTTAGGAGTATATAGGAGCTCCGAAACTATTCCGATGTTAATTGAATGGCTAAGAAAATTTGGCTTGTTGCCTGTAAAATTATGTCGTATTTCGACAGTTCCCAGGTTAGTGTCCCAGGATTCACTTTGATTACATTCGAGCTCAATTGACATTTTGTTATTCGACGGATCTTCGTGTTCAATTTTTCCTGGTCGGATCCACTCTTGTAATCCAACTAACGAAATCTTTAGTCTCGTAAACTTATCAAACTTCAGTAGCTGGTTACAGATATAACATTCCTCAGCGATGAAGTTTTCGAACGATATCAGTCCACTTCGCCCTCCATTTGTTTGCAGTCCCCTGAGCAATACATACTGCCCTGTGGCCTTTAGACAGCCGACAATCCCTGCATCTCCTAGGGACTGCCCCCCAAAAACCGCCTCAATCCCGCTACGGCCGGGTAAAGTATGGTGAAGTTCCAGACTAATTAATCCACTGGAGTCTATAGTCAAAAGACCAGCAGCGTATCCATCGGTCTGATCGTTTTCAGCCCACCAAAATAAACCATGATCATTAATTTCCATATATGTTTCACTCTGTATTAATTGTTGCTGTATTTAAAATATAAATAATGTAGAGCGACAACCTTTTGCCTGCGTCGTTGGTGCGTAGGGAAAAGGAGCAGATTTATTTGGTTGTGCGAAACTAAATTTGTCCCCTTGCTCTAATTTATGGGAGATACCAGCTAACCATGTCTTTAATATACTGAGGGGCGAATTCTACTTCGGGAGAAAATATGATGTTTTGTTCGTTGACAAATTTTATATATGGGGTCAGCTCCGTTACGGCTTCGGGTGAAAATCCATATCTCATCAATAGCATGTGGATTACGTTATTTGTGCCATATCGAAGAAGCTCAACCATTTTTTCGGATCTTGAATCACTTGTGAGCTTGCCGTAAATTCTGAAAGCTGCTGAGAAAACATCCGATAAAGAAAATGAGATTACTTGATCTAAGTAGTCGTAAGTGTCGAAGATGATCGCGTCATAACTAACGTCTCGTGCTTTAATTCCTTTGAATAAAGGATATGCTTTTTCAAGTTTGCTGTCGGGAAGTTTATTTGCTTGCTGAGAAAAGGCTGCGTCGCCTACGTGGCCGATATTTCGTTTAGAAATATTGCTGTATCTAATGCCAGCAATCTCTCTGAAAGTCCTCCCCTGAATGGTCAGAAGAAATATCATTGAAGCTGTTTTAAATACTGCCTCTTCTCCCTTCAGTAGTTCTCTGTTGATAGAGGTTTCGAATATGAGTTTTAGGTCGGAACGAATATGCTCTCGCTTCGTTTTGTTAGCTTCGCCAGCGATGCTGTCTCTTACATTTCCTGCTTCGTATAACCTATCGAGAATATTTCTGCACGCGATGATAATCTCCGGGCTAGAAAGCCTTTCGACTTTGCTTTTTGGCATGTTGTACTCATCGTTAAATGTTCCGCTTTTTATAGAGGACATTAGCTCCTGAGTGTCAGGGCTGGCATCGGCGAAGTCAGAATCAATAACGGAAATTTCACTAAGTGAATAAGTGTCATTGACTCTTTTTGTGTAGAGTTGGGGGCTTTCCGTAAAGACATACCCATAATCAAATATTTTTTTTGTGGAAAGTCTTCCTGCGCGACCGATTAGATTTTTAAACGACAGGGACCTCTCTTTGTCTTTTTCTCCTGAAATACGCATGTTTTTTAACCAGACAATATCAAATGGCATGTTGATGCCTTGAGCCAAGGTGCTTGTGGCAAAGCATATTCTGGCATGGCCGCCTCTGATAAAATCCTCAACTAAAAATCTTACCTCTAGTGGGACAGAACCGTGATGAATAACTACTCCTTTTCTCAGGAGGGAAACTAGCTTTGAACGATGCTCGCTTTCGTCCGCTCCCAGAATATGTTCAACCGCTTGGATTATCTTAAGGGCATTGCCGTCGGTTATGTTTTGGAACTTATCTATATGCTTTAGGAAGTCACTTAAAAATTTATCGTTATAAATCGAGGTCTTAGATACAAATATGAGTAAGGAATGCTCCCCGTTGAAGGCGAACTTTTCAAATCCGCCTTCAAATTCAATGCATTTTTTTTGGTAGTATCCATCTTTTTCAAATGGGGAGAAATACAGATCTTTGCCATTTTTATGCCTAAATATGCTGATTTTTCCGACTGCTCCATAGCTATATGACTTGGCGAAACTATTTTGATCTGAAATATTATGTTTCTTAAATTGGGCGTCAGGGTTTTCTACAAAGGGGTGAGCAAAAATTAATTTTGCCTTAGGAAACGATTTTTTTATTCGGCGTACCAGAACGTCAAACACTACACCTCGGCCTGGTTCTTCTGAAACCTGAGCTTCGTCAAAAAAGAATACCCTTATATCTAAGCTTAAGCCTAGCGAAAATAATTCTCGTGCTCTCTCGGGAGTCAAGATAAAAATTCTTCTTAAATCTCTACTGGTAAAAACTGAATCAACAAAGGGGGAAATCATCACTTTTTTGTCACCGTCAAATCGGCGTCGCATCGTATTAATATATTCTGCGATAAGTGCGCGTGAAGGGACAATCACCACAGCGTCACCTGGCTCCTCCGCAATAAAATCTCTTATTGAATACGACTTTCCTGCACTAGTTGGGGCTGATATAGATATAAATTGGTTTTCGTCGACGGCACGCCGGACACTAGCCTGAACGGGGGTAAGGAACTCATCGTACTCAGCTTTATGTTGGGCGCCCACAGCGGATAATAATAGGGAATAAAGAGTGCTTGGGTTTTTGACTTTATAAAAGAGGCCCAGTGCCGAAATTATCTGTTCTTCTAATTCTTCGAATTCTTCTCTGTGAAATTCTTTGTAAAGGGCTAGACTTTCTAAGATGTCGGAAGTGGCAGGACCTTCTCTATGAAGTTTTTTTAGGGTTTCAGAAATGTCGAAATAAGGAGTGGTGGACTTGCTGATTTGCAATATTTTGCTAAGCATTACTCACTTACTCCTACCAGATATATATTTTCAATTCCATTTTCCGTTGCAAAACTCTGTGCTGTTTCTAGAGCGTTCTTAAAAATTCCCAAAGGGTTTGGTGAGTTTATAGAAAAGGCCACAATGACACCAAAATCATCATTGTCTAGATGGCTTATTGATTTTGGCTGTACAAGATTTACAAGATGTGCTCTGTCTCTGAGGTGTTTCTCTTCAGATATAAATCGACCGGCTTGAATTATGGCGGGGCCGTGTGGATTTTTACTTGATGAAAATTTAGCCTCGCCAAAATTTATGAGATCTCTACCGCATACGGTATGAAAGTCAAAGCCTTCATTTTGTTTTGCTTGTGGTTTCCAGAGTTCGGCTATTGGAACTTTAGAGTGACGAAAGATCTGTTCCAACCCTCTGGCGGACCCAATTGAAACCATTAGTTCTCCAAACTCCTCGCCAATATTCCCACCTGCGGATGCACTTTTGAAAATAGTTACCAGCAGATCGGCAGTTTCTTTAACGGTATAATCGTATTGTCGGCGCACCCCTTTATCAAGATTCATCATCCAGGATGTGTCTAAAATCCAGCTGCTCAACTGTTGTGAAAAGCTATTCAAGTTTTCGACTTTTACAAAGCATGCTTTTATAGCCGAAATATTTAGGTTGTCCGCTACTTCCTGATAGGCGCATCCCCAGTCAGGGTCGGTCACGGCTAAAGAGAAATTCAACATGTTTCCATCCGCAGATTGTTTGCTAGAAGATCACTTTGCCAATGATAATGAATTTGATTCGCTATCGAAGCGTAGGTTGTGGAGCCTGTAAGTTTGTGTCTTCAGTGTTGTTGTTGTTTTCTGATTTTTTTTTGTAGTGATTATATGCAGCGATGAGGACGGCAGGCTTGGCCTGCTGATTAAATTTTTATTGTTTTTTTTGCGTCGTGGTAGGGGGGGGATGAAATTACAGGGAAATTTTGGCGGTTGATTGCGGAGAGTTTTCGTGAATGCAGTAAAGATAGATTTTTTTGATTTTGAGTGATTGCATTGACTGACCATGTCGACTCCGAGATGCTTCCGTTCGTGGCAAAGTGCCATGCAAGACACTAACGCGGAGCCTAGCGTCAGTAAAGAGGCCTATGCGTTTTTTTAAGTGAGCTTGAATTAGGCGGCGTTTCGCTAGGCACTGTACGAAAAGTAATGTCGCAAACATCGCATAGCGCAAGCTAGCGAGACCATCGCTGCGTAGCTTTTCGCAAGCTTGTCGAAGCGAGTGACGATGCGGCGGTTCTCTTTCAGCCCGGCCGAAAATGCGTTCGATGATGTTGCCTTTCCGGTATTTCGGTCGATCAAGCAAGCGAGGTAAGCCGGGCTTGGGTTTGCGCTTCATGGATCGCAGAGGGATTATCGGCTGCATGCGATAACGGTCACAGTAGCGTCGCAGAGCTTCGGCATCGTAGCCTTTGTCAGCCAAAAGCCAGTGACAGCATTTGCGAGGGACCGCACAAAATGGGGATATAGGCTTCATCGAGCAGGGGCTGGGCGTACGAGATGTCACTGGCCTGTCCACCCGAAAGCAGAAAACGCAGCGGTACGCCATTGGCGTCGCAAAGGATATGAATCTTGGTCGTCAGACCTCTGCGACGGCGGCCTAGGGCGTGGTCTGATGGTTCATCAGGCCCCCTTTGCTCCCGGCGCCAGATGAGCCTCGGGTTGCGTGTACAGCAGTGGAGTCGATCATCCAGGTTTCCAGGTCGATCAATCCTTGCTCGTTCAGTTTGATGTGCAGCCGCTTGAGCATCACGTCGAACCTTCCTTGGTTATGCCAATCTCGAAACCGCTGGTAGACCGTTGACCAGGGTCCGAAGCGCTCGGGCATGTCGCGCCATGCAGCGCCTGAGCAAAGCACCCAGAGCACGCCATTGAGCACAAACGATTATCGGCTCTCGGTCGACCGCTGCGCCGGGGCTGTTCAAAGAGATCAGCAACCAGCTTCCAGGACGCATCAGGGATTTCGTACCGCTTAACCATCGTGGCATCCTGCCTTCGATGGACGCGAACTCTACCGAATATCAGCGTCTAGGTGCGGTGACGGCGGTTTCATAGGATTTCGTACAGAACCTAGCAGCCGGGGAACCTGGCTTTTATTCATAAGTTCACTTACCACACGTTACGCATTTGGTTTCGGCGGTTTGCTAGGGAGCGGGTTACAGGCAAAATACTGTAAAGCACCGACCCATTTAGACTTTATTTCATAACCTTCGAAAATGGGTACTGAAATCTCTGAGGGCTGCCATGTAGGTCGAGAAATGCTCTCGAAAACACTTTTGGCTTCCTTGTATTGAGTCCATTTGTGAAAGATACTTTTACCATATTGGGCTTCTAGCAAAATATGAATAGCGGCAATCGCGTCAAGCAAGTTCTTGAAGTTGGCATTTTTTAGGCTCCCGCCTCGATTGTGCTTCACTGAGTTATAAGCGTCATACCATTCAAGTGTTTGTGTCGGTGACTGTTTGCTCCAGTTTGCAAATGGCTGGAAAGTTTTTAAATTTGGATATTGACCTAATACCACCTTGTATTCATTTAGCTTGAGGATTGGTAAGCAATGTATGTAGTCGGTCGTTTTATAGGTTTTCTGTTGGGGGTATCCGTTTTCTACCAATACCCTAAGCAAAAGATATTCGATCTCAGTACATGCCAAAATCAATAGCTCACGTATCTTATGGCCGTAAGACTCGAAATTTGTTTTCGATGGTTCAACGACGTAAAGGAGCGAATCTAATGAATCCTGAATTGCTTGGTAGGCCCTAATTTCTTGGTAGTAGCTATCCCCTACGTAATTAAATTGAAAATTTCCTCTGCTGATTCGTGAGAAGAAAAAACCGGGATTTTCTACTTCGACCAAGTCGAGCACATCAATATTAATACTTTCGCAAAATCGAAGCAGATAATAATAAATTGATTTTTCTGTTGGGTTTGAAATATCCACGCCCGCAAATTTTTTATCGTAATCACTTGAAGCTTGTTGAGTCCATTCCTTCCAATCTCGGCAATCGTATGTATAAAACTGACTATCTACATACAGATGAACTACGTCGCCTTCTTTTTGAAAAATTCCTAGCAGGCCATCACGATTACGGAAAGCATAGCTTTGTAGCATCGTCTATTCCTTGAGCAATATCGTTAACCCAGTGACCAGCTCGCCGGGAAGGCGAAGCGAGTAGCAGAGTAAGGCCGCATCTATGGCCAAACGCTCTTAAATACTGGTGGAGTATCCAACGCACATTGCTACCGATAATCTTCGTAAGGGGTTTCCTCTACTGAAAATTCAATACCGTCCGATAGCCCTTGAACGCTTATATTCATGTCTTGAATAGTAAACTCACCATCGTCAACCTCGTACGAGAGATCGATCTCAACGGTAAATTCTAGCTTCCCATCTTCTATCTGTGTCGTATCTTCAAATGTATAGATAACATCGTCTTCCCTGTCGTACCGACCATTTGCATAGTCAGGCCCCGTTACCGAAACACGATAATTGATCTCAATATCACAAACGATTTGGCAGCTTTCATCATCAATATGAATGATTGATGGATCAAAATCTCCAACGCCGAGAATCGAGAACTCATCTACCTCGGCATCCTCCCACGTTGAGGAGTTGTAGGCGTCGGCATCTTCGATCAACGATTTGATAGTCTGCTTGATTTCTTCTTCATGCTCTTCGATATATTCTTTGATGAATTTAGACCGATCTTCATCATGGGCGTTATAGAGGTCGAGCAGCTTGCTTAGGCTGTCGATTTGGATGAATCTAGGATTTTCTTCGCAGAAAGTAATCAGGTCCTTATCTTCTGAAACAACATATATCTCTTCCCGGACTTTCAACGCCCCGCGAACAGCCAGAAGAGTAAAAGCGTCAGGGAATTCATTTTTTTTCTTTCCGCCCTGAAATGGAGGGTTTTGATCAAAATACATTTCGATAATTTCGTTTCCATCTACCTTGCTCAAATCAACAACAGTAGTATTGGAATCATCGAGAAAATTATCAAATACCTGTATCGCGTGTTTTTCGATTTCTTTTTGATCGAATGGCACAAATAAGTTTTTGATAACATCATCGCTAGAGTTTGTCAGTATTTTCGCTTTGCGACGAAACGCGTTGACACCATTGATAGCATCACCGATGTGCTCACCTATTTTACGTTTCACTTCTCGAACGACTATCGTGCTGGTGACGTGATTCAGCTCACCAGCACCACAAGTCTCTTTGAAAGATTCCAGTGTCTTGGATGAAAAATCCAAGCCGGCTTTGACAAAAAATTCGGTATCTACAAACACGTTCCTTGTTTGAAGCGGCATCGCAACCTCCTTCGGTGATGGCTATTTGATTGCCAATACTCTCTTTGCCACGACTGCAAAGCAAGCTTCCTTCGATTGATCCTGTGCCATTTGTGCAGGTCCGTCACATCTTCCTGCGGAGGGTCCACAAACCGCGTATCCGGCGATTTTTCGCACAGGTACAAGTCCCAGCACTCAAAACCACCTCGATCTAAAAACGCGGCATTATTCGGGTTTATCGGCAATGGGACCAGTACAGTGGTCAGGGCAGGGGGGTGAGCTTTTCGCGTCATTCGCTCGCGTGCGTGCATAGCGAGGCGAACCGCCGTAAGTGGCGTTTGGCTCGAAAATGAGCAGAGGAGGGTAGGAATTTTGGCGACGTCCTGGCTTCAGCACTCGTTCGGCGGGCACCAGCCCGAACGCACGCAAACCTATCGGCCCAGCGGATATCCGTTGGGCCGATGTCATTTTTGTGATGGAGCGCAAGCACGAGCATCGTCTACGGGCAGAGTACGCTCGGCTGCTTGAGCACAAGCAGCTGCATGTTCTGGATGTTCCCGATGACTATCGCTTCATGGACCCGGAGCTGGTGGACATGCTTGAGCGAGAGGTAACGGCGTGCCTGTGTATTTGAGCATTTAGGGCAATCTTCACGAGCCGCTCCTTTCTCAATGGCTACGCGAAACGATCACCGGTAGAAGGTTGATCCTGCCGTGCTATCCCCGTTTGAGCAGCTTGGATACGCGGCTTGCAGCGACCCATGCAGATTGGCCAAAACCGACCAGCAGGCGCTTCATCACACGGAGGCACTGACCCAAGCGATGCCGTGCTCCCCTAAGAACACGACGCCTATCAGCCCCAGGTCGTGCATCAATCAAACATAGCTTGGTAGTCGCCAAGGCCACTTTTGCTCCGACCGCTACGGCGACAGCGAGGAAATACAGCCAACGGTGATTCTTGGCTTTGTCATGTTGGCTGACTAGCGCCGACAATTGCTTCAAAGAAGGCTTGGCACCGGCGAGCCAGGGAATGATGCATTCGCTGGCCAAGGCTACGGTGTGGCTGCTGATATTTTTGTCTACAAGTCCCGGCGGGCCATCAGGATTGACCGAGCAATAGCCACGGGGAACGTATTCGCAGGTGCTGGAGAGGGGTGATGAGCGCGACATGTCATTGGAAAAGTGCTTCACGGGGCACAACCGTTGGTTGTAGTCGTTGATCTCTGTGCGAATGGCGGTCACGTCCTCGTCGCTTATGGTTCTTCTATTGGCGGCGTAGAACCCCTTGGACTCGTTCGGTGCGAAATCTATGAAGTAGCCGGCTTCACCTTCCTTGATGTGAGTAAAGGTCCACTGTGAATCGCTGCTCCACTGGCACGACTTCAGGCTGCCCAAGCCATTGGTCTTACAGTAATCATCGTAGCGCCTGATTTGGCTCAACAGGAGCGTGCTGGCGTCCTGGATGCTCGCTGTCGCCTCCTTCAGCAGTGCGGCGTCTTCATTGGCGCCGTTGTCCGCCACGAAGAACACCGCTGCGACCAATGCCAGCGGAAACCAGAAGTGATCGTATAGCTGTCGGAAGCGTTCGGTGAGATTGAGGTTGTCATAAATAAGGACCATGACAGCCCATCCGGTGAGGGCGCAAAGCACCAGCAGGGGAATCAGCCCTACTTCGCTGCCCAGCTTTCCAACGCCATTGATGGTGTAACGGATGGGCAGGTAATTGATGGTTGGGAAAAGGCCCAGGCAGTTCAACACTCCGGGTAGGAACAAGAGCGCGAAGAAGATGAACACGCCTCGCTTCTTGCTCACGGTAAAGGCCGTTGCTGCCAGCAAGGGGATCAGCAGCAGTGACAGCATCATCAGGTAGCCCAGCGTGATCACCATGGCTTCATCGGGCGACCAGTAAGTTCCGATGATTTGCCCGGCGTCGTTACGCCCGGTGAAGGTCGATGATACGACGCCAAGGCCTTCCAGGATCTGGTGTAGGTTGTAGGCCGCGCCGTGGAGAAATTTTAAGTAAGGGTAGAAGAAATCCTCTATCGAAAATAACATCTGTTTGAGTCCTTCAATCTGTAGTCATCCTTGGTTATGTAGAAAGGAGTGTGAAAAAAGGGTGGAGGGATGCTTAGTCGAATTTCACTTGGGGGGCCAACTCTGGATATTCCAGCTTCATGTCTGCGAGACAATCTTGCATGAGCTTCGCATCTTCAGGTAGGCGTCTGGACAGATCGGTCCAGCCCAAAAATTGCAGTTCATGGGGCATCTGTACCAAGCCGGTAATAGCGTCCCAGAAGGCATCCCAGTTATGACCGTACCAGCCGGGGAAGCCGAGCGCATCACTTAGGGTGGAGTGGAGTTCGTCGGAACTCATCACTGCGCTTAGGTCAATCTGCACAAGCTGTTGGCGGGGCATCGTTCAATCCTCGAAAGGTTCGACGGTCAGCGATCAGGTTTATCTGTCATGCAACTGAACTGGGGCAAATTATTTTTGTTGGACGAATACTGTCTTTTCTTAGGCGCTTTCTCTGAGTGAGCAGCCCTTCAGGGTGATGTTCATATCTCTCTTCAGCCTTTGAAGTCCGACAAAATAAACGATGTACAGCTTTTAAGATGAGCCTCAACCCTCTCCAACGATGGCATCACCTTGCTACACGACTCGGTGCGTTCTCCGTCGGTCTCCCGAATCAGGCTAACGGTATACCCATCCTCAACCCGCCGTAGGATGCCGACATAGTTAACCGCGCGACCCCCTTCATCACTAAAAGACTTGGCGATCAGGTCCTTCTCCGGCAAGGCCTGCTCCGTTCGCTTTATCAGCGCCTTACGCTTCGAAGCATAATCCTTCGCGGCGATTGCGCCGACGATCCCGGCGGCGATCCAGAAGAGCCATTCCAGGTTGGTCACGGCCTGCCGTTTCCCCTCATGGGTTTCGGTTAGCCAATTGCCAATCGCTGCGATGATGTCGTCCATGATTACCTGCGTAGGGGCGTGTTTTGTTTGTAAGTCTGCAACGCGGAGCGTCGCGGGATGCGTTACCACGCGGAGCGTGGGAACGAGCGCTGCGGGTTATAGAATATCTTTCACATAACCGTTAAGCGCGATGAGCGGAGCGTAAAGATCATCCATATTCTGCACTGCGTTGAAATCCGCAGCCAAACGATGCAGCTCCCGTCCCAACACCGTACTCACCCCACCAACCGCCCCCAGCGCTAAATCCAGGCATCGACCGATTTCGCCCTGAATCCCAGCCACATCGCCCCGTCGTACCAACAACCCAAACACCTCCCGATCACACCCGCCCATCAACGGATCATCCCGCAAAATCGGACTATGCCCCTCCGTCTCATAAGCCAGCTTCAGCGAGTAAAGAGCGACCGTTTCCAGCAGCAATTCCATGGGGTGGAGTCCTTTGTCAGCGGGTGAGGAGGAGCGGTGGATCAACTGGGCGTTGCAAGGCGGAGCATCGGTGGGGGCTGTGACATTTTTGTGAGCGCTTTGCGCTCAAGCGGGAGCAAGCTCCCTCGCCACAAGTTTCTTACTGGCCACAGATTCTTCCTTGCCACAGGTTTGGTGGTTGGGGCCGCTTCGCGACCCAGCGGGGATAAATCCCCTCGCCACAAATGGATCGGGTGACTTTTCTGCAGACGAAAAAAAAGACCTTGAATTTCAAGGTCTTTCTTTAAGATGGTGCCCCGAGGGAGACTCGAACTCCCACTCCTTTCGAAAACGGATTTTGAATCCGCCGCGTCTACCAATTCCGCCATCAGGGCTCAATGGCGGCGAAGTATAGAGAGGTGCCTACCGTTGGTCAATCACGTTTCATGGTGAATTTTTGATATTTCCGCTAGACTTTCCGGCCCTGCTAGACGAACCCCATCATGCGTGTTGCTGACTTTACCTTCGAACTCCCGGATTCGCTGATCGCTCGCCATCCTCTGGCCGAGCGTCGCGCCAGTCGACTGTTGACCCTGGACGGGATCAGCGGTGCCATGGCTCACCGTCAATTCACTGATTTGCTTGAGCATTTGCGCCCGGGCGATTTGATGGTGTTCAACAATACCCGTGTAATTGCGGCGCGGTTGTTTGGCCAGAAGGCCTCCGGTGGCAAGCTGGAGATTCTGGTGGAGCGGGTGCTGGACAGTCATCGTGTGCTGGCCCATGTGCGCTCCAGCAAGTCGCCCAAGCCGGGTTCGTCGATCCTCATCGACGGTGGCGGCGAGGCGGTGATGGTGGCGCGGCATGATGCGTTGTTCGAGCTTGAGTTTGCCGAAGAGGTGTTGCCGCTGCTCGACCGTGTCGGGCACATGCCGTTGCCTCCTTATATAGACCGCCCGGACGAAGGTTCGGACCGCGAGCGTTATCAGACCGTGTACGCCGAGCGCCTGGGGGCGGTGGCGGCGCCGACGGCGGGGTTGCATTTCGATCAGCCGTTGCTGGAGGCGATTGCCGCCAAGGGCGTGGAGACCGCGTTCGTGACGCTGCACGTCGGCGCGGGCACGTTCCAGCCGGTGCGGGTCGAGCGCATCGAAGACCACCACATGCACAACGAATGGCTGGAAGTGAGCCAGGACGTGGTCGATGCCGTGGCGGCCTGTCGCGCTCGCGGTGGGCGGGTGGTGGCGGTGGGGACCACCAGCGTGCGGTCCCTGGAAAGCGCTGCTCGCGATGGTGTGCTCAAGCCGTTCAGTGGCGACACCGACATCTTTATCTACCCGGGCCGGCCGTTCCATGTGGTCGATGCCCTGGTCACCAACTTTCATTTGCCCGAATCCACGCTGTTGATGCTGGTTTCGGCGTTCGCCGGTTATCCCGAAGCCATGGCCGCCTACAAGGCCGCCGTCGAGCATGGATACCGCTTTTTCAGCTACGGTGATGCGATGTTCATCACCCGTAACCCCGCGCCACGCGGACCCGAGGAAACAGTATGAGTCGCACCTGTCGCATGTCCTTCGAGTTGCTCGCCACCGATGGCAAGGCTCGTCGCGGTCGTCTGACCTTCCCCCGCGGTACCGTGGAAACCCCGGCGTTCATGCCGGTGGGCACCTACGGCACGGTCAAGGGCATGCTGCCACGGGACATCGAGGCGATTGGCGCGGAAATCATCCTGGGCAATACCTTCCACCTGTGGCTGCGCCCGGGCATGGAAGTGATCAAGGCCCACGGCGACCTGCACGATTTCATGCAGTGGAAAGGCCCGATCCTGACCGACTCCGGCGGTTTCCAGGTGTTCAGCCTGGGTGCGATGCGCAAGATCAAGGAGGAGGGCGTGACCTTCGCCTCTCCGGTGGACGGTTCCAAGGTGTTCATGGGCCCGGAAGAGTCGATGCAGGTGCAGCGCGACCTGGGCTCGGACATCGTGATGATCTTCGACGAATGCACGCCGTACCCGGCCGATGAAGACGTGGCGCGGGTGTCCATGGAGCTGTCGTTGCGCTGGGCCCAGCGTTCGAAAAATGCCCATGGCGAAAACACCGCGGCGCTGTTCGGCATTGTCCAGGGCGGCATGCACCGCGACCTGCGCATGCGCTCCCTCGAAGGCCTGGACAAGATCGGCTTCGACGGCCTGGCCATCGGCGGTTTGTCGGTGGGCGAACCGAAGCACGAGATGATCAAGGTGCTCGATTACCTGCCGGGCGAAATGCCTGCTGACAAACCTCGTTACCTTATGGGCGTTGGCAAACCGGAAGATCTGGTTGAGGGTGTGCGCCGCGGGGTGGACATATTCGATTGCGTGATGCCAACCCGTAATGCCCGCAATGGGCATCTGTTCATCGACACCGGTGTGCTGAAGATCCGTAACGCGTTCCATCGCCATGATGATTCGCCGCTGGATCCGACGTGCGATTGCTATACGTGCCAGAACTTCTCCCGCGCTTATCTGCATCATTTGGACAAGTGCGGCGAAATGCTCGGCAGTATGCTCAATACCATCCACAATTTGCGCCATTATCAGGTGCTTATGGCTGGTTTGCGCGAGGCTATCCAACAGGGTACATTGGCCGCCTTTGTCGAGGCCTTCTATGCCAAGCGCGGGTTGCCTGTTCCGCCTTTGGACTGAGTTTTCCGATCCCTAGATTCAATACTTGCAACTGGAGTGCTAAATGAGCTTTTTTATCTCTAACGCCATGGCTGATGCCGCTGCACCCGCAGCCGCGCCTATGGGTGGCGGTTTCGAGTGGATTTTCCTGGTCGGTTTCCTGGTCATCTTCTACCTGATGATCTGGCGTCCACAGGCCAAGCGCGCCAAAGAGCAGAAGAACCTGCTCAGCAGCCTGCAAAAGGGCGATGAAGTGGTCACCACCGGCGGCATCGCGGGCAAGATCACCAAAGTGGCCGATGACTTCGTGGTACTGGAAGTGTCCGACACTGTTGAAATGAAGTTCCAGAAGGGCGCTATCGCGGCCACGCTGCCAAAAGGCACGCTGAAAGCGATCTAAGTAACAACTTCTCTTCAATCGACGGGGCGCGCAAGGCGCCCCGCGTCATAAGCGGGCGGCGTGATGCTGAACAAATACCCTCTGTGGAAATATGTACTGATCCTGGCGGTGCTGGCGGTCGGTCTGATTTATTCCGCTCCCAATCTATACCCGGATGACCCGGCCATTCAGGTCAGTGGCGCAAGCACTGCGCTGCAGGTCACCCAGGCCGATCTGGACCGTGCGAGCGCTGCGCTCAAGGCGGTCAATATCGAGGTCAAGGCTGCGTCCATCGCCGAAAACGGCAAGGGCGGCCTGTTGCGCCTGACCAAGGCGGAAGACCAACTGCCGGCCAAGGACGTGGTGCGCAAGGCCATGGGCGACGATTACGTTGTAGCCCTGAACCTGGCCCAGACTACCCCGCAATGGTTGCGCAAGCTTGGCGCGCACCCGATGAAGCTGGGCCTGGACTTGTCCGGCGGTGTGCACTTCCTGCTGGAAGTGGACATGGAAAAAGCCCTCGACGCGCGGATGAAAGTCTACGAAGGCGACGTCAAGAGCCTGTTGCGCAAAGAGCGCCTGCGCTATCGCAGCCTGCCGCAGCTCGACGGTGCCATCCAGCTGGGCTTCAGCGATGAAGATACCCGCGAGCAGGCCCGTGCGCTGATCCGCAAGAACTTCAACGATTTCGACATAGTGCCGGCCGACCTCAATGGTCAGGCGGTGCTGCGTCTGGCGATGACCCCGGCCAAGCTGGCGGAAATCCGCGAATACTCCATCAAGCAGAACTTGACCACGGTGCGTAACCGCGTCAACGAGCTGGGTGTGGCCGAGCCGATCGTCCAGCGCCAGGGCGCCAACCGCATCGTGGTTGAGCTGCCGGGCGTGCAGGACACTGCCGAAGCCAAGCGTATCCTCGGCAAGACCGCCAACCTGGAATTCCGCCTGGCCGCTGAGCCGGGTGCGTCCAAGGCTACCTCCGAGAGCTTCGAGTTCCGTGAGGGCGGTCGTCCGGCGGCGCAGATCGAGCGTGGCCTGATCATCACCGGTGACCAGGTGACCGACGCCCAGGCGGGCTTCGACGAGCAAGGTCGCCCACAGGTGAACATTCGCCTCGACGGCCACGGCGGCGAACTGATGAGCCGCGCCACGCGCAGCAACGTCGGTCGCAGCATGGCGGTGATCTTCATCGAGCAGAAGCCGACCACCACCTACACCAGGCAAGTGGTCGATGGTGTCGAGAAAGACGTCGCGGTGCAGACCTTCAAGGAAGAGAAGAAGATCATCAGCCTGGCGACCATCCAGTCGCCACTGGGCAGCCAGTTCCGCATCACCGGCCTGAACGGCCAGGGTGAGTCCTCGGAACTGGCCCTGCTGCTGCGTGCCGGTGGCCTGGCCGCGCCGATGTACTTCGCTGAAGAACGCACCATCGGCCCGAGCCTGGGTGCCGACAACATCACCAAGGGTATCGATGCGTCGCTGTGGGGCATGTTGTTCGTCTCGCTGTTCATCATCGCCATCTACCGTTTCTTCGGCATCATCGCCACCGTCGCGCTGGCGGTGAACATGGTGATGCTGCTGGCCCTGATGTCCCTGCTGGGTGCTACGCTGACCCTGCCGGGTATTGCCGGTATCGTCTTGACCATGGGTATGGCGGTGGACGCCAACGTGCTGATCTTCTCGCGGATACGTGAAGAGATCGCCGCGGGCATGACGATTCAACGTGCGATCAACGAAGGCTTCGGCCGGGCATTCACCGCGATCCTCGACGCCAACCTGACCACGTTGCTGGTGGGCGGGATTCTCTTCGCCATGGGCACCGGCCCGGTCAAGGGCTTCGCAGTGACCATGTCCCTCGGGATCTTTACCTCGATGTTCACAGCCATCATGGTGACCCGCGCAATGGTCAACCTGATCTTTGGCGGTCGTGACTTCAAGAAGTTGTGGATTTAAGGGGCTGCCATGTTACGTACAATCAACTTCATGGGCGTTCGCAACGTTGCGTTCGGCGTCACATTGTTCCTTACCGTACTGGCGTTGTTCAGCTGGGCCACCAAGGGGCTGAACTACGGCCTGGACTTCACCGGCGGTACGCTCATCGAGCTGACCTACGAGCGTCCGGCCGATGTCACCAAGGTGCGTGAGCAACTGGCGACGTCGGGCTACAGCGATGCCGTGGTGCAGAGCTTCGGTGCGACGACGGACCTGTTGGTGCGCATGCCGGGTGAAGACCCGCAGCTAGGCCACCAGGTGGCCGAGGCCTTGCAGAAGGCCGGTGGCGACAACCCGGCCCAGGTCAAGCGCGTCGAGTTCGTCGGCCCGCAGGTGGGTGAAGAACTGCGCGACCAGGGCGGCCTCGGCATGCTGATGGCGCTGGGCGGCATCTTGATTTACCTGGCCTTCCGCTTTCAATGGAAGTTCGCGGTGGGTGCGATTGTCTCGCTGATCCACGACGTGATCGTGACCGTGGGCATCCTGTCGTTCTTCCAGATCACCTTCGACCTGACGGTGCTGGCGGCGGTACTGGCGATCATCGGTTACTCCCTCAACGACACCATCGTGGTGTTCGACCGGGTGCGTGAGAACTTCCGTGTGCTGCGCAAGGCGTCCTTGATCGAGAACATCAACATCTCGACCACCCAGACGCTGCTGCGGACCATGGCGACGTCGATCTCCACCTTGCTGGCGATCGCGGCGCTGCTGATCTTCGGTGGCGACAACCTGTTCGGTTTCTCCATCGCGCTGTTTGTCGGTGTATTGGCGGGTACCTACTCGTCGATCTACATCGCCAACGTGGTACTGATCTGGCTGAACCTGAGCACCGAGGACCTGATTCCTCCAGCGGCCACCGAAACGGAAGTGGACGACCGCCCATAAAGCTCGTCGTCCCGCCCGTCACCGCTGAAAAGGCGCGAGTTGAACTCGCGCCTTTTTTTGTGCTCCAAGGCTGGGAGAAGCGCGGATTAATCCGCTTGTGATGGCCTGGAGGTTCAAGTGAACAAATCGATGCTGGTTGGTGCGGTATTGGGTGCTGTCGGTGTGACTGCCGGTGGTGCGGTCGCGACCTACAGCTTGGTAAAGAGTGGCCCTGAGTATGCGCAAGTACTGGCCGTGGAACCGGTCAAGACCCAAATCAAGACCCCGCGTGAAGTGTGCAAGGACGTCACCGTGACTCGGCAGAAGCCGGTCCAGGACCAGCACCAGATCGCCGGCACCGTGATCGGCGCCCTGGCCGGTGGCCTGCTGGGTAACCAGGTTGGCGGCGGCACTGGCAAGAAAATCGCCACCGTGGCGGGTGCGGCCGGTGGTGGTTATGCCGGTAACAAGATTCAGGAAGGCATGCAGGAGCGCGACACCTACACCACCACGCAGACGCGCTGCAACACGGTCAATGACATCAGCGACAAAGTTGTAGGCTATGACGTTCGCTACATGCTCGACGGCAAAGAAGGCAAAGTCCGCATGGACCGCGACCCGGGCAACCAGATCCCGGTGAGCAAGGAAGGCCAACTGATCCTCGGTCAGAACCAACCCGCCCAGTGATCCAGTTGTTGTGAAGAAGCACCCTTCGGGGTGCTTTTTTTTACGCCTGAATTCTGGGCTGTAGATCGTTCCCACGCGGAGCGTGAGGAACGATCTTCCACCGCCCCCGCGACCCGATCGTTCCCACGCTC
>NZ_FOKH01000007.1:39965-214799 GCF_900111955.1 Pseudomonas sp. NFIX10
AGAAGCGGAACGCGGAGCGTCCCTGGCGGCATTCCCACGCGGAGCGTGAGGAACGATCTTCCACCGCCCTCGCGACCCGATCGTTCCCACGCTCTGCGTGGGCATGCATCCCGTGACGCTCTGCGTCACCTTACAGAAGCGGAACGCGGAGCGTCCCTGGTGGCATTCCCGCGCGGAGCGTGGGAACGATCAATCAATTACCGAAATTCAGGCATAAAAAAGCACCCCGAAAGGTGCTTTTTCTGTAGCCGAGCGGCTTAACGCTTCAACGAAGCCGGCAGATGCGGCTGGATAGCAGTCAGCACAGCCTTGAAGCATTTGGTGTTGCCGGCAACGATGTGGCCTTTTTCAAGGAAATCGTGGCCGCCGGTGAAGTCGCTCACCAAACCACCGGCTTCCTGGATCAGCAGGGCGCCCGCTGCCATGTCCCATTCGGACAGGCCCGATTCCCAGAACGCATCGAAACGACCAGCAGCCACATAAGCCAGGTCCAGGCTCGCAGCGCCGGCGCGGCGGATGCCGGCAGTCTGGCCGACCAGGGCGCGGAACATGCCCAGGTAGTTGTCCAGGTTGTCCATCTGGTCATCACGGAACGGGAAGCCGGTACCCAGCAGGGCGCCGTCCAGGCTGGTGCGACCGCTGACGCGCAGGCGACGACCGTTCAGTTGGGCGCCACGGCCACGGCTGGCGGTGAATTCTTCCTGGCGAACCGGGTCCAGCACGACAGCGTGTTCCAGGCGGCCACGGTATTTGCAGGCGATGCTGACAGCGAAATGAGGAATGCCGCGCAAGAAGTTGGTGGTGCCGTCCAGCGGATCGATGATCCACAGGTACTCTTCGCCTTCGATGCCGGTACCGGCGTGCATGCCGGTCTCTTCACCGAGGATGGAGTGGTTCGGGTAAGCCTTGCGCAGGGCGTCGACGATCTTTTGCTCGGCGGCGCGATCGACCTCGGACACGTAGTCCTTGGCGTCTTTTTCATCGACCTTGATGGTATCCAGGCGCTCGATGGAGCGGAAGATCAGTTCACTGGCGCTGCGGGCGGCGCGCAGCGCGATATTCAGCATGGGCTGCATGGATGTGTCACCTAAGGTTGTTAAAGAAAGCCGCGCATTCTATCAGAAAGTTTTATCAGGAGAAGGTTGGTGTTCGCTTTCATAGCTTAACGGTAGGTGCTTCTGTAAGATTTGCTCCCTTTATCGTGTTCGAGAGCGCCTCCCTTGTTGCAGAACATTCGTGTCGTCCTGGTCAATACCAGCCATCCGGGTAACATCGGCGGAGCTGCGCGGGCCATGAAGAACATGGGCCTGTCGCGCCTGGTGCTGGTCGAGCCGCGCTTGTTTCCCCATCACGAAGCCGACGCCCGGGCCTCTGGCGCCGGCGACATCCTGGCCAACGCGCAAGTCGTCGCCACCCTCGAAGATGCCCTGGTGGGTTGCAACCTGGTGCTCGGCACCAGCGCCCGCGACCGGCGTATTCCCTGGCCGCTGCTCGACCCCCGGGAATGCGGCACCAAAGTGGTCGAGGAAGCCGCGCAAGGCTTTGAAATCGCCCTGGTGTTCGGCCGTGAAGACTCCGGCCTGACCAACGACGAGCTGCAGCGATGTCACTTTCACGTGCATATCCCTTCCGACCCCGAATTCAGTTCCTTGAACCTGGGGGCGGCGGTGCAGGTGTTGAGTTATGAAGTGCGCATGGCTTGGCTGGCAGCCGAAGGCAAGCCCAGCAAAGTCGAAAAAACCGAGGTCACGTCGCCGCGCAGTGAGACACTGGCGACCATGGACGAGTTGGAACGATTCTATGAGCACCTGGAGCAGACCCTGGTGGACATCGAGTTCCTCGACCCGGAAAAGCCGCGACACTTGATGGCGCGCCTGCGTCGGTTGTACGGACGAAGCTCGGTCAGCCGGGCGGAGATGAATATATTGCGCGGCATCCTCACGGAAACCCAGAAGGCGGCCCGTGGCGAGCTGATTAAGCGGAAGAAATAAAATGTTCGAACGTTTGCGTGAAGATATCCAAAGCGTTTTCCATCGCGACCCAGCGGCGCGCAATGCCTTTGAAGTGCTGACCTGCTACCCGGGCATGCACGCCATCTGGATCCATCGCCTGTCCGGCGCCTTGTGGAACATGGGCTGGAAGTGGCTGGCGCGGCTGGTCTCGAACTTCGGCCGCTGGCTGACCGGGATCGAGATCCACCCGGGCGCCAAGGTCGGCCGCCGGTTCTTCATCGACCACGGCATGGGCATCGTCATCGGCGAAACCGCCGAGATCGGCGACGACGTGACCCTGTATCAGGGCGTGACCCTCGGCGGCACCAGCTGGAACAAAGGCAAGCGTCACCCAACCCTGGAAGACGGCGTGGTGGTCGGTGCCGGCGCCAAGGTGCTCGGGCCGTTCACGGTGGGGGCGGGGGCGAAAGTCGGCTCCAACGCCGTGGTGACCAAGGCCGTGCCGCCGGGTGCGACCGTGGTGGGGATCCCTGGACGGATCATCGTCAAGTCCGATGAGGAGCAGGATGCTCGCCGCAAGGCCATGGCCGAGAAGATCGGCTTCGACGCCTACGGTGTCGGCGAAGACATGCCCGACCCGGTCGCCCGGGCCATCAACCAGTTGCTCGATCACCTGCAGGCCGTCGATGGGCGCCTGGAGGGGATGTGCGGCGCCCTGAAGGACCTGGGCAGTAATTACTGTGCCAAGGACCTGCCTGAACTGCGCGAGGAAGACTTCGCGTGTGTGAAGGACAAGGATGAGAGCCAGGCTAGCTGAAACCCTGCTGGCCTCATCGCGAGCAAGCTCGCTCCCACAGGGATCGCATCAGCACCCGTGATCCAATGTGGGAGCGAGCTTGCTCGCGATAAACGACAACGCGGTATCACTGGTCGCCGCCAACCAGCCTTTGCTATCATGCGCGCGCTCTTTCGCGGGTAAACCTGAGTAAAGCACTAGGTCTTATACTTGACTTAAATACTCGGGAATTGCATACTCGCCCCCATTCCGAACTCCGTGGTAATTGTCCATGCGACTGACTACAAAAGGCCGATACGCCGTGACCGCAATGCTGGATCTGGCATTGCATGCGCAGCACGGGCCGGTGTCCCTGGCCGATATCTCCGAGCGCCAGGGCATTTCCCTGTCTTACCTCGAACAGCTGTTCGCCAAGCTGCGCCGCAGCAACCTGGTGTCCAGCGTTCGCGGCCCCGGCGGCGGCTACCAGCTGTCGCGGGACATGCAAGGCATCCAGGTCGCCCAGGTGATCGATGCGGTGAACGAATCGGTCGATGCGACCAAGTGCCAGGGCCTTGGCGACTGCCATGGCGGCGATACTTGCCTGACCCACCACTTGTGGTGCGACCTGAGCCTGCAGATTCACGAATTTCTGAGCGGTATCAGCTTGGCTGACCTTGTAACTCGCCGTGAGGTGCAAGAAGTAGCCCAGCGTCAGGACCAGCGCCGTTGCAACAGCAAGGCGCCGCACCTGGACAAGATTGAAGCGTCCGCCGTCGAATGACTGCCGCAGAGCACGCGGAACGCCAGCCAGCCTGATTTAGGAGAAAGTCCATGAAATTGCCGATTTACCTTGATTACTCTGCGACCACCCCGGTTGATCCGCGTGTTGCGCAAAAAATGAGTGAATGCCTGCTGGTCGACGGAAACTTCGGTAACCCGGCGTCCCGTTCCCACGTGTTTGGCTGGAAGGCCGAAGAGTCGGTCGAAAACGCCCGTCGCCAGGTCGCCGACCTGGTCAACGCCGACCCGCGTGAAATCGTCTGGACCTCCGGTGCCACCGAATCCGACAACCTGGCAATCAAGGGTGTCGCGCATTTCTACCACACCAAGGGCAAGCACCTGATCACCTCCAAGATCGAGCACAAGGCTGTCCTGGACACCATGCGCCAACTGGAGCGTGAAGGCTTCGAAGTCACCTACATCGAGCCCGGCGAAGACGGCATCATCACCCCGGCCATGGTCGAAGCCGCCCTGCGCGACGACACCATCCTGGTCTCGATCATGCACGTGAACAACGAAATCGGCACCGTCAACGACATCGCGGCCATCGGCGAACTGACCCGCTCCAAGGGCGTCCTGTTCCACGTCGACGCGGCCCAGTCCACCGGCAAGGTCGACATCGACCTGTCCAAGCTGAAAGTCGACCTGATGTCGTTCTCGGCCCACAAAACCTATGGCCCTAAAGGCATCGGCGCCCTGTACGTCAGCCGCAAGCCGCGTGTTCGCCTCGAAGCGACCATGCACGGCGGCGGTCACGAGCGCGGCATGCGTTCCGGTACCCTGGCGACCCACCAGATCGTCGGCATGGGCGAAGCCTTCCGCGTCGCCAAGGAAGACATGGCCGCCGAGAACGTACGCATCAAGGCCCTGAGCGACCGCTTCTTCAAGCAGGTCGAGCACCTCGAAGAACTCTACGTCAACGGCAGCCTGACTGCCCGCGTACCGCACAACCTGAACCTGAGCTTCAACTACGTTGAAGGCGAGTCGCTGATCATGGCGCTCAAGGATCTGGCCGTGTCGTCCGGTTCGGCATGCACCTCGGCGTCCCTGGAGCCTTCGTACGTACTGCGCGCCCTGGGTCGCAACGACGAACTGGCCCACAGCTCCATTCGCTTTACCTTCGGCCGCTTCACCACCGAAGAAGAAATCGATTACGCCGCGCAGAAAGTCTGCGAGGCCGTTACCAAGCTGCGCGCTCTGTCGCCGCTGTGGGACATGTACAAAGACGGCGTCGACATTTCGAAAATCGAGTGGGCGGCGCACTGAAGAAGTCGCCACCAGAGCGACTCACTGATGAGGATTGAAGCAAATGGCATATAGCGAAAAGGTCATCGACCACTACGAGAACCCGCGCAACGTCGGCAAGATGGACGCGCAGGACCCTGATGTCGGCACCGGCATGGTCGGCGCGCCGGCGTGCGGCGACGTGATGCGTCTGCAGATCAAGGTCAACGAGCAAGGCATCATCGAAGATGCCAAGTTCAAGACCTACGGCTGCGGTTCGGCCATCGCGTCCAGCTCCCTGGCCACCGAGTGGATGAAGGGCAAGACCCTTGATGAAGCCGAAACCATCAAGAACACCCAGCTGGCCGAAGAACTGGCCCTGCCGCCAGTGAAGATCCACTGCTCGGTACTCGCCGAAGACGCCATCAAGGCCGCCGTTCGCGATTACAAGCAGAAGAAAGGCTTGATCTGATCCGCGTTACGGTAAGGAGTTTTCCATGGCTATCCAGATGACAGAAGCGGCAGCTAAGCATGTGCAGCGTTCCCTCGCGGGGCGCGGCAAGGGCGAGGGTATCCGCCTGGGTGTTCGCACCACGGGCTGTTCTGGTCTCGCCTATGTACTGGAGTTCGTCGACGAAGTGGGCGAAGACGATCAGGTATTCGAAAGTCATGGTCAGAAAGTGATCATCGACCCGAAAAGCCTGACGTACCTGGACGGCACCGAACTGGATTTCGTCAAGGAAGGGTTGAACGAAGGCTTCAAGTTCAACAACCCCAACGTGCGCGGTGAGTGTGGCTGCGGCGAAAGCTTCAACATCTGAGGCGGCTTGTGGGTACTCCTTGTCATTTTGCGTTGTTCCAGATGCAGCCTGCGTTCCAGCTGGATCTCGAGCAGTTGTCCGCGCGTTATCTTGAATTGGCCCGTGGCGTCCATCCCGACCGCTTTGCCGATGCCTCCGAGGCGGAGCAGCGGCGGGCGCTCGAGCAGTCGGCGAACCTCAACGAGGCTTACCAGACGCTCAAGAGTCCTGCCAAGCGCGCGCGTTACCTGCTCGCCATCAGCGGCCATGAGTTGCCGCTGGAGGTCACGGTCCACGATCCCGAGTTTCTTTTGCAGCAGATGCAGTGGCGCGAAGAGCTCGAGGACCTGCAGGACAGCGCCGACCTGGCCGGTGTCGCGGTATTCAAGCGGCGCTTGAAAGACGCCCAGCAAACACTGAACGATAGCTTCGCAGCCTGCTGGAACGATGCCGCGCAACGCGAACAGGCCGAGCGCCTGATGCGGCGCATGCAGTTCCTCGACAAGCTCACCTACGAAGTGCGCCAGCTAGAAGAGCGCCTCGACGATTAACCCAGTGCCGCTCCGGTCGCACGCCTGATTACAGATAAGTCCTGATTACGATGGCCCTACTGCAGATCGCCGAACCCGGCCAAAGTCCACAACCGCACCAGCGTCGCCTGGCTGTCGGGATCGACTTGGGTACCACCAATTCCCTGGTCGCTGCTTTGCGCAGCGGTCTTTCCGAGCCGCTGGCCGATGAGCAGGGGCAGGTGATCCTGCCGTCCGCCGTGCGTTATCACGCCGACCGCGTCGAAGTGGGCGAGTTGGCCAAGCTGGCCGCCGCCACCGACCCTCTGAACACCATTGTCTCGGTCAAGCGCTTGATGGGTCGTGGTCTGTCCGACGTCAAGCAATTGGGCGACCAGCTGCCGTACCGCTTCGTCGGTGGCGAATCCCACATGCCGTTCATCGAAACCGTGCAGGGCCCGAAAAGCCCGGTCGAGGTTTCCGCCGACATCCTCAAGGTCCTGCGTCAGCGTGCCGAAGCGGCGTTGGGCGGTGAGCTGGTGGGCGCGGTCATTACCGTCCCGGCCTATTTCGACGACGCCCAGCGCCAAGCCACCAAGGACGCCGCCAAGCTGGCCGGCCTGAACGTGCTGCGCCTGCTCAACGAGCCGACTGCCGCTGCCGTGGCGTATGGCCTGGACCAGCACGCCGAAGGCCTGGTCGCGATCTACGACCTGGGCGGCGGCACATTCGATATTTCGATCCTGCGCCTGACCGGCGGTGTTTTCGAAGTCCTGGCCACCGGTGGCGACAGTGCCCTGGGCGGCGATGACTTCGACCACGCCATCGCCGGCTGGATCATCGAGCAAGCCGGCTTGTCCGCCGACCTCGACCCGGGTGCGCAACGCCAGCTGCTGCAAACCGCCTGCGCCGCCAAGGAAGCCTTGACCGACGCCGCTACCGTTGAAGTCGCTTATGGCGACTGGAAAGCCGCGCTGACCCGCGAAGCCTTCGATGCCCTGATCGAGCCCATGGTCGCCCGCAGCCTCAAGGCCTGCCGCCGTGCCGTGCGCGATTCCGGCATCGAGTTCGAAGACGTCAAGGCCGTGGTCATGGTGGGCGGTTCGACCCGCGTGCCGCGGGTTCGCGAAGCTGTTGCCGAGGCCTTTGGCCGCCAGCCGCTGACCGAAATCGACCCGGACCAGGTGGTTGCCATCGGCGCCGCGATCCAGGCCGATACCCTGGCCGGCAACAAGCGCGACGGCGGCGAACTGCTGTTGCTCGACGTGATTCCGTTGTCCCTGGGGCTGGAAACCATGGGCGGCCTGATGGAGAAGGTGATTCCACGCAACACCACCATCCCGGTTGCCCGCGCCCAGGACTTCACCACCTATAAAGACGGCCAGTCGGCCATGATGGTCCACGTGCTGCAAGGCGAGCGTGAACTGATCAGCGACTGCCGTTCCCTGGCCCGCTTCGAATTGCGCGGCATCCCGCCGATGGTGGCCGGTGCGGCGAAGATCCGCGTGACCTTCCAGGTCGATGCCGACGGTTTGCTCAACGTTTCCGCCCGCGAACTGGCTTCGGGCGTGGAAGCGAGCATCCAGGTCAAGCCGTCCTATGGCCTGACCGACGGCGAAATCGCCAAGATGCTCAAGGATTCCTTCCAGCACGCCAGCGACGACAAGGTGGCGCGTGTGCTGCGCGAGCAACAGGTCGACGCCCAGCGCCTGATTGAAGCCGTGCAAGGCGCCCTTGAAGCCGACGGCGAGCGTTTGCTCGACGCTGAAGAGCGCATGGTCATCGAGCTGCAGATGCAGGAATTGTCCGAATTGATCAAAGGCACCGATGGTTATGCCATCGAGCAGCAGACCAAGCGTCTGTCGCACGTCACCGATGCCTTTGCTGCCCGCCGCCTGGACTCGACGGTGAAAGCCGCCCTGGCGGGGCGCAACCTGAATGAAATCGAGGAATAACTGATGCCGCAGGTGATTTTTTTGCCCCACGAGAAGTTCTGCCCGGAGGGTATGGTCGTGGAGGCTGAGCCCGGGACGTCCATTCTTGAACTGGCTCATGAGCATCACATTGAGATGGAAAGTGCCTGTGGCGGTGTCTGTGCGTGCACGACCTGTCATTGTATCGTTCGTGAAGGGTTCGACTCGCTGGAAGAGGCGGACGAGCTGGAAGAAGATTTCCTCGACCGGGCCTGGGGCCTGGAAGCGCAATCGCGCCTGGCCTGCCAGGCGATTGTCGGCACCGAGGACCTGACCGTCGAAATTCCGAGATACTCGCTTAACCACGCCGCCGAAGCGCCGCACTGATTCAAGGAACTGTCATGGGCCTAAAATGGGTTGATGTACAAGAGATCGCTATTCTGTTGGCCGATGGTCATCCGGATATGGATCCCTATTCGGTGAACTTTGTAGCATTGCGTGACATGGTCATGGCTTTGCCAGGGTTTGAGGATGAGCGGGATCGCGGCGGTGAAAAGGTCCTCGAAGCAATACAGACTGCCTGGAAAGAAGAGCAGGACTGAAGCCCATCTTACGCAGTTAGGCAATACCCAAGAACCCGCGTATAATTCGCGGGTTTAATTTTTCGCAAATTACCGTTTCTGGAGTTACACCATGGCTGTTCAACGTACTTTCTCCATCATCAAGCCTGACGCCGTTGCTAAAAACGTGATCGGCAAGATCGTTACCCGCTTCGAAGACGCTGGCCTGCGCGTTGTAGCTTCGAAAATGAAGCAACTGTCCAAAGCCGAAGCCGAAGGCTTCTACGCCGAGCACAGCGAGCGCGGTTTCTTCGGTGAGCTGGTTGCCTTCATGACTTCCGGTCCGGTTGTCGTTCAGGTGCTGGAAGGCGAAAACGCCATCGCTCGCAACCGTGAACTGATGGGCGCCACCAACCCTAAAGAAGCTGCTGCCGGCACCATCCGTGCCGACTTCGCCGAGTCCATCGACGCCAACGCCGTCCACGGTTCGGACTCCGAAGCCGCTGCTGCTCGCGAAATCGCTTACTTTTTCTCCGCTACTGAAGTAACCACTCGCTAAGCCCAGGCTTTTGAGTGAAGGTGAATCCATGACTACATCGAACGGCAAAACCAACCTGTTGGGCCTGACCCAGCCGGAAATGGAGAAATTCTTCGACTCGATCGGGGAGAAGCGTTTCCGTGCCGGCCAAGTGATGAAATGGATTCACCATTTTGGCGTCGACGACTTCGACGCCATGACGAATGTCGGCAAGGCCCTGCGTGAAAAGCTCAAGGCTGTTGCCGAGATTCGCGGCCCCGAAGTGGTCAGCCAGGACATTTCCAGCGACGGCACCCGCAAGTGGGTGGTGCGCGTGGCGTCCGGCAGCTGCGTCGAGACCGTCTACATTCCCCAGGGCAAGCGCGGCACCTTGTGCGTTTCGTCCCAGGCAGGCTGTGCCCTGGATTGCAGTTTCTGCTCCACCGGCAAGCAAGGCTTCAATAGCAACCTCACCGCCGCCGAAGTGATCGGCCAGGTGTGGATTGCCAACAAATCCTTTGGCAGCGTCCCGGCGACCGTCGACCGTGCCATCACCAACGTGGTGATGATGGGCATGGGTGAGCCGCTGCTGAACTTCGACAACGTCGTTTCCGCCATGCACCTGATGATGGACGACCTGGGCTACGGCATCTCCAAGCGCCGCGTGACCCTGTCCACCTCCGGCGTGGTGCCGATGATCGATGAGCTGGCCAAGCACATCGACGTCTCCCTGGCGTTGTCGCTGCACGCACCCAATGACGCATTGCGTAACCAATTGGTGCCGATCAACAAGAAGTATCCGCTTAAGATGCTGCTCGAGTCGTGCCAGCGCTACATGTCGTCCCTGGGCGAAAAACGCGTGCTGACCATCGAGTACACGCTGCTCAAGGACGTGAACGACAAGGTCGAGCATGCGGTCGAGATGATCGAGTTGCTCAAGAACATCCCGTGCAAGATCAACCTGATCCCGTTCAACCCGTTCCCGCATTCCGGTTACGAGCGTCCGAGCAACAACGCGATTCGTCGCTTCCAGGATCAGCTTCACCACGCTGGCTTCAACGTCACCGTGCGCACCACCCGCGGCGAAGACATCGACGCCGCCTGTGGCCAATTGGTAGGACAGGTGCTGGATCGCACCCGTCGCAGCGAACGCTACATTGCCGTGCGTGAGTTGAACGCCGCGGACGATGCGGTGCAAAACGCTGCGAACAGTCACTAAGAGAGGAACTCTATGTCCCTGCGCTTCGCGCTCGTTTTGCTGTTGGCCGGCCTTTGTTCCGGTTGTGTCCTGTCGGGTGACTACAACCCGATGAAGACCAGCAAAGGGCGTGACGAGGCACGCGTGGCCTATGTGCAACTGGGCATCGGCTACCTGCAGCAGGGCATGACCGAGCGGGCCAAGGTGCCGCTCAAGAAGGCCCTGGAGCTGGACGATTCCGACCCGGATGCCAACGCGGCCCTGGCCCTGGTGTTCCAGGCCGAGATGGAGTCGGAACTGGCCGACCAGCATTTTCGCAAGGCGCTGTCCGGCCGGCCCCAGGATGCACGGATCCTGAACAACTACGGCAGCTTTCTTTTCGAGCAGAAACGCTACAAGGAAGCCTACGAGCGCTTCGAGCAGGCGGCCGCCGATACCCTTTACCCCGAGCGTTCGCGGGTTTTCGAGAACCTCGGCATGACGGCCGCGCAGTTGGGCCAGCGTGACCTGGCCCGCCAGCAGCTCGAAAAGGCGCTGCGGCTCAACCGCCAGCAACCGCGGGCGCTGCTGGAAATGGCTGAGTTGTCTTACGAAGACAGGCATTATGTGCCCGCGCGTGACTACTACGAGCGTTTTAGCCTGCTGAGCGAGCAAAATGCACGTAGTCTATTGCTCGGCGTTCGGCTGGCACATGTGTTTGAAGATCGCGACAAAGCTGCGAGTTACGGCTTGCAACTCAAAAGACTCTATCCCGGTACGCCGGAATATCAGCAATACCTGTCGGAGCAATGATGAAAGCGGCGCATCCCGAAGTTGTAGCAGCGACTCGCGTAAATCCCGGTGAGACCCTGCGTCAAGCCCGCGAAAGCAATGGTTGGTCGTTGGCCGAAGTGGCCCTCAAGCTCAATCTTACCGTGGCTTCCCTCGGCAATCTGGAAGCGGGCGCGTTCGACAAGCTGCCTGGGCACACCTTCGCCCGGGGCTATATCCGCGCCTATGCCAAGTTGCTCGGCATGGACCAGACCGTGCTGGTCCAGCAATTCGATCAATACACCGGTTCCGATGCCCAGGGCAGCAATGTGCACAGCCTGGGGCGCATCGAGGAACCGGTTCGTGTTTCCCACACCATTTTGCGAATCGTCAGCCTGTTGCTGCTGATCGCGGTGATCGGTGGCGGTTTTGTCTGGTGGCAGGACCAGGCTTCTTTGCGCAACAAGGAGTCGGTCGCCATGAACCCCGAGCATGTCGAGGTCGAGGGCGCTGACGGCACCACCCAGATCCATCCGCTGGACGAGCCGGAAGACCAAGCTGTCGTCGAAGGCCAGGCCGAAGGCGAAACCGCCCTGGCGTTGCCGCAAAGCCAGGACGACGCCGATGCCCAGGCCGGTGCCGAGCCGGCTGTTCCAGCTCCGGCACCGACGGCACCGGCTGCCCCGAACACCGGCAGCACACCGATGGCCACGGCACCGGCCGCGCCGGGCACGCCAGCAACGACCGCGCCAGCGACCCACGCCGCGCCTACCGCTCCAGTCGCCCCGGCGGCTCCGACCCCGGCGCCAGTCGCGGGTGAAGGCCAGGTGCAGATCCAGTTTGTCGCCGACTGCTGGACGCAGATCACCGACGGCAACGGCAAGGTGCTGTTCAGCGGCCTCAAGCGCAAGGGCGACAGCACCGCCGTCAACGGCAAGCCGCCGTTTGCCGTACGCCTGGGTTATGCCCGTGGCGCGCAGGTCAGCTACAACGGCCAGCCGGTCGACATCGCTCCGTTCACCAGTGGCGAGACCGCTCGCCTGAAGTTGGGTCAATAAGTCATGCACGGCGAATCTCCAATCAAGCGTCGCGAATCCCGAAAGATCTGGGTCGGTAACGTGCCCGTGGGCGGCGATGCGCCTATCGCTGTGCAGAGCATGACCAACAGCGACACCAATGACGTGGCCGCCACGGTCGCGCAGATCAACCGCCTGGAAGCCGCCGGTGTCGACATCGTGCGGGTATCGGTGCCGGACATGGACGCCGCTGAGGCGTTCGGCAAGATCAAGCAACTGGTCAAGGTCCCCTTGGTCGCCGACATTCACTTCGACTACCGCATCGCCCTGCGCGTGGCCGAGTTGGGCGTTGATTGCCTGCGCATCAACCCGGGCAACATCGGTCGCGAAGACCGGGTCCGCGCCGTGGTGGATGCCGCCCGCGACCGCGGCATCCCGATCCGCATCGGCGTCAACGCCGGTTCCCTGGAAAAAGACCTGCAAAAGAAATACGGCGAACCGACCCCGGCGGCGCTGGTGGAATCCGCGCTGCGCCACGTCGAGCACCTGGAGCGCCTGAATTTCCAGGACTTCAAGGTCAGCGTGAAGGCCTCCGACGTGTTCATGGCCGTCGAAGCCTACCGCCTGCTGGCCAAGGAAATCGTCCAGCCGCTGCACCTGGGCATCACCGAAGCCGGTGGGTTGCGTTCGGGCACGGTGAAATCCGCCGTCGGCCTCGGTATGCTGCTCGCCGAAGGGATTGGCGATACCATCCGCATCTCGTTGGCGGCTGACCCGGTCGAGGAAGTGAAAGTCGGCTACGACATTCTCAAGTCCCTGCACCTGCGTTCCCGTGGCATCAACTTCATCGCCTGCCCGAGCTGCTCGCGGCAGAACTTCGATGTGGTCAAGACCATGAACGAACTGGAGGGGCGCCTCGAAGACCTGCTGGTGCCGCTGGATGTCGCGGTGATCGGTTGCGTGGTCAACGGCCCGGGCGAAGCCAAGGAGGCCCATATCGGCCTGACTGGCGGCACACCGAACCTGATTTACATCGACGGCAAACCGTCGCAGAAACTGACGAATGACAATCTGGTGGATGAGCTGGAACGGCTGATTCGCCAGAAAGCGGCCGAAAAGGTCGAAGCCGACGCTGCGGTCATCGCGCGCGGTTAAGTCGAAAGATTAAGGAATAGACGTGAGCAAGTCTCTGCAAGCCATTCGTGGCATGAACGACATCCTGCCCGAGCAGACGCCCCTGTGGCGCTATTTCGAGGGCACCGTGGCGCGCCTGCTGGATAACTACGGTTACCGGCAGATCCGCATGCCAATCGTCGAGTTCACCGAGCTGTTCAAGCGCTCCATCGGTGAAGTGACCGACATCGTCGAAAAAGAGATGTACACCTTCGACGACCGCAACGGCGATTCCCTGACCCTGCGCCCCGAAGGCACGGCGGCCTGCGTGCGTGCGGTGCTCGAACACGGCATCACCGGCGGCGGCCAGGTGCAGAAGCTCTGGTACATCGGCCCGATGTTCCGTCACGAGCGCCCGCAGAAAGGCCGTTATCGCCAGTTCCACCAGATTGGCCTGGAAGTGTTCAATCTCGATGGCCCGGACATCGACGCCGAGCTGATCGTCATGACCTGGCGCCTGTGGGGCGAGCTGGGGCTGCGTGATGCGGTCAAGCTCGAGCTCAACAGCCTGGGCACCAGTGAGTCCCGTGGCCGCTACCGTGAAGCGTTGGTGGCGTTTCTATCCGCGCACCTGGACAAGCTCGACGAAGACAGCCAGCGCCGTCTGAAGACCAATCCACTGCGTGTGCTCGACACCAAGAATGCCGACACCCAGGCGGTCCTGGTCGACGCGCCGAAAATGGCCGACTACCTCGACGACGAGTCCCGTGCGCACTTCGAAGGGCTGAAGGCGCGCCTGGACGCCGTGGGCATTCCCTACGTGATCAACCCCAAGTTGGTTCGCGGCCTGGATTACTACAGCAAGACGGTCTTCGAGTGGGTCACCGACAAACTCGGCGCCCAGGGCACCGTCTGTGCCGGTGGCCGCTACGACGGGCTGGTGGAGCAGATGGGCGGCAAGCCGACCCCGGGCGTGGGCTTTGCCATGGGCATCGAGCGCCTGGTACTGATGCTGGAAGCCCTGGACAAGGTGCCCGAAGAACTGTCCCGTCAGGTCGACGTCTACCTGTGCGCCTTTGGCGAGGCCGCCGAACTGGCCGCCTTGTCGTTGAGCGAGCGGATCCGCGACCAGTTGCCCAACCTGCGCTTGCAGATCAACGCCGGCGCCGGCAGCTTCAAGAGCCAATTCAAGAAGGCCGACAAGAGCGGTGCGCTGTATGCACTGATCCTCGGTGACGACGAACTGGCCCAACAAGTGGTAGGTTTCAAACCCCTGCGTGGCCAGGGCGAACAACAAAGCATTGCCTGGGATGCGCTTGCTGCACACCTGGCCACCTGCGTCGTGCAGGGTTGAAGCTGTCAAACAGCCGATTTAGCGATTAAGGAGTATTGGGGTGTCGAGTACCGAAGATGAACAGCTGGCGGATTTGAAGGACTGGTGGACGCGCAACGGCAAGCCGCTGGTCACTGGCGGCCTGTTGGCGCTGGTCATCGTGTTCGGCTGGCAGGCCTACCAGAAATACCAGAGCAACCAGTCGCAAGGCGCCTCGGTGCTCTACCAGCAATTGCTGGAAACCACCCTGACCCCGGACGGCAAGCCTGACCCTGCCCGTGTGGCGGACCTGGCCGGCAAGCTGGACAAGGAATTCGGCGGCACTGCCTACGCGCAGTACGGTCGCCTGTTCGTGGCCAAGGTGGCGGTGGACAGCGGCAAGTTGGACGACGCGGCCACCGAGCTCAAAGGTATCGTCGACAAACCGGCCAACCCGACCCTGGGCGAAGTGGCGCGTCAGCGCCTGGCGCAGGTGCTCGCGGCACAGAACAAGGCCGAAGACGCCTTGAAACTGCTCGACGGCGATGCCGACAAGGCGTTTCTGGCGACCCGCGAAGAACTCAAGGGCGACCTGCTGGTACAGCTGGGTCGTGCCGATGAGGCCTATGCGGCCTACCAAAAAGCCAAGGCTGCGCTGTCGGATGAAGCCGCAGTCGGTGGCCTGCAAATCAAGCTGGACGACCTGGCCAAAGGGGATGCGTGACGTGATCCGTTGGAAACATGCAGCATTGCTGGCCCTGGCCATTCTGGCCGCGGGTTGCAGCAGCAACAGCAAGAAAGAACTGCCGCCAGCCGAACTGACCGACTTCAAAGAAGAAGTCGTGCTGCAGAAGCAGTGGAGCCGTTCCATTGGCGATGGCCAGGGTGAAACCTACAACATGCTGGTGCCGGCCATCGATGGCGACACCATCTATGCCGGCGACGTCACGGGCGTGGTCATGGCGATGGATCGCAGCAATGGCGACGTCAAATGGAAGAAAGATCTTGAACTGCCCGTTTCCGGCGCCGTTGGCGTGGGTTACGGCCTGGTCATGATCGGCACGCTCAAGGGCGAGATCGTCGCCCTGGACGCGAGCAGCGGTGAAGAGAAATGGCGCGCTCGCGTGACCAGCGAAGTGCTCGCACCGCCGGCCACCAACGGTGACGTGGTGGTGGTCCAGACCCAGGATGACCGTCTGATCGGCCTGGATGCCGCCACCGGTAACCAGCGCTGGGTGTACGACAGTACCCCGGCGGTGCTGACCCTGCGTGGCACCAGTGCGCCTGTCGTCACCAACCGCCTCGCGGTGGCTGGCTTGTCGACCGGTAAAGTGGTGGCGCTGGATATCTCCAATGGCGTGCCGGTCTGGGAACAGCGCGTGGCGATTCCACAAGGTCGGTCGGAACTGGAGCGCGTGGTCGATATCGACGGCGGCTTGCTGCTGTCCGGCGGTACGTTGTACGTCGCCAGCTACCAGGGTCGCGTGGCGGCACTGGACCTGGAAAGCGGTCGTCCGTTGTGGCAGCGCGATGCGTCCAGCTACGCCGGCGTCGCCCAAGGCTTTGGCAGCGTCTACGTGAGCCTGTCCTCGGGCACGGTCGAAGGCGTTGACGAGCGTTCCACCACTGCCCTGTGGAGCAACGACTCCCTGGCCCGTCGTCAACTGTCGGCCCCGGAAGTGTTCTCCAGCTACGTCGCAGTGGGTGACCTGGAAGGTTACCTGCACCTGCTCAGCCAGGTGGACGGTCGTTTCGTCGGCCGTGAGCGCATCGACAGCGACGGCCTGCGTGCCCGTCCGCTGGTGGTGGGCAACACGATCTATGTGTATGGCAATAGCGGCAAACTGGAAGCCCTGACCATCAAGTAAGACTATGCTTGGGGCTAATCCCCCCAAGCGGCCTTGTTCTCAAGGTTTGCAGGGCTTGCACAGACTGCCCCGAGCACCAGCCGCTGCCTCGCAGCGGCTTTTGTATTTTCTGAAATAACGAAGTGGAGAGCCGCATGGTTCCCGTAATCGCCCTGGTGGGCCGACCGAACGTCGGCAAGTCCACCTTGTTCAACCGCCTGACCAGGACTCGCGACGCCATTGTCGGCGACTTGTCCGGTCTGACCCGTGATCGCCAATACGGTGAGGCCAAGTGGCAAGGGCGTACCTATATTCTGGTCGACACCGGCGGCATCTCCGGTGATGAACATGGCATGGACGAAAAAATGGCCGAGCAGTCGCTGCTCGCCATTGAAGAAGCCGATGTGGTGCTGTTCCTGGTAGACGCCAAGGCGGGTTTTACCGCCGCCGACCAGATGATCGCCGAGCATTTGCGCAAGCGTAACAAGCGTTCCTACGTGGTCGCCAACAAGGTCGACAACATCGACCCGGACATGGCCCGCGCCGAGTTCGCACCGTTGGGCATGGGCCAGGCGATCCCGATCGCCGGCGCCCACGGTCGTGGCATCACCCAGATGCTGGAAATCGCCCTGGAGAGTTTCCCCAAGGACGACACGGAAGAGCCGGAAGAGGGCGAGGAAGAGATCGTTGCCGAGGGTGAGGAAGCCAAGCGCATTCCGGGCCCGAGCGAAAAAGACGGGATCAAGATCGCCATCATCGGCCGTCCCAACGTGGGCAAGTCGACGCTGGTCAACCGCATGCTCGGTGAAGACCGGGTCATCGTCTACGATCAGCCCGGCACCACCCGTGACAGCATCTACATTCCTTTCGAGCGTAACGAAGAGAAGTACACGCTGATCGACACCGCCGGTGTGCGCAAGCGCGGCAAGATCCACGAAGAAGTTGAAAAGTTCTCCGTGGTCAAGACTTTGCAGGCGATCAAAGACGCCAACGTGGTGATCTTCGTGATGGACGCCCGCGAAGGCGTGGTCGATCACGACCTGAACCTGCTGGGCTTCGCCCTGGAAGCCGGTCGTGCGCTGGTCATCGCGATCAACAAGTGGGACGGCATGACGCCGAGCGAGCGGGATTTCGTCAAGGTCGAACTGCAGCGCCGGCTGTTCTTCGTCGACTTCGCCGACATCCACTTCATCTCGGCCCTGCACGGCACGGGCGTGGGCAACCTCTACGCTTCGGTGCAGAACTCGTTCAAGTCGGCGGTTACCCGCTGGCCGACCAACCGCCTGACCCAGATCCTCGAAGATGCGGTAGGCGAGCACGCGCCACCGATGGTCAACAACCGTCGGATCAAGCTGCGCTACGCCCACTTGGGTGGTGCCAACCCGCCGATTATCGTGATCCACGGTAACCAGATCGAGAAGGTGCCCAAGTCGTACGTCCGTTACCTGGAAAACACCTACCGTCGCGTCCTGAAGCTGGTCGGCACGCCGATCCGCATCGAGTTCAAGGGCGGCGAGAACCCGTACGAAGGCAACAAGAACACGCTCACCGACCGCCAGGTCAACAAGAAGCGCCGCTTGATGTCGCACCACAAGAAGGCCGACAAGAAGCGCCGCGACAAGCGTTGATCGATAGTCAGCGCAGATCCTCTGTGGGAGCGAGCTTGCTCGCGATAGCGGCAGTACATCAACAGGGATGCAGGCTGATCCACCGCTATCGCGAGCAAGCTCGCTCCCACAAGGTATGAGTTGTGTCAGCGTAGGAAGGGTGCCCTTTGTGGCACCCTTTTTCATGCCCGGCGATTGGGCTATCCTCGACCTCTCCCGCGCCGCACCAGAGCCGGGTGCAGAGCAGGGACCCTCCATGATCACCAGCAAGTTGCCGAACGTCGGCATCACGATTTTCACCCAGATGTCCCAGCTCGCCGCGCAGACGGGCGCGCTGAACCTGTCCCAAGGCTTTCCCGATTTCGATGGCCCGCAGGCCCTGCGCGATGCGGTTGGCCGGCACATTGCTCAAGGCCATAACCAGTACTCGCCGATGACCGGCCTGCCGGCGCTGCGCCAGCAGATCGCGGCGAAGATCGCCCGCAATTACGGCGCCAACGTCGATGCCGATCAAGAGGTCACCGTGACCCCTGGCGCGACCGAGGCGATTTTCTGTGCCATCGCGGCGGTGGTCCACAGCGGTGACGAAGTGATCGTTTTCGATCCGAGCTATGACAGCTACGAGCCTTCCGTTCTATTGGCCGGTGGGCGCTGCGTGCACGTGCCATTGGGCCTGGATGACTTCGCCATCGACTTCGAGAAGCTCGGCGAAGCGCTGAGCCCGCGCACGCGCATGATTATCCTCAACTCGCCGCACAATCCCAGCGGCGCCCTGATCAGCCGCGCCGAACTCGATCAATTGGCGACGCTGATTTGGGACCGTGACATCTACCTGGTCAGTGATGAGGTCTACGAACACCTGGTGTTCGACGGCGTCGCCCACGCCAGTGTCCTGGCCCACGAAGAACTGTACCGCCGCGCCTTCGTGGTCAGCTCGTTTGGCAAGACCTACCACGTCACCGGCTGGAAAACCGGCTACGTGGTGGCGCCAGCGGCCCTGACAGCAGAGCTGCGCAAGGTGCACCAGTACGTCAGCTTCTGCGGCGTGACGCCGTTGCAGTACGCCCTGGCCGACTACATGGCCGAGCGTCCGGAACACGTCGACGAACTGCCGGACTTCTACCAGGCCAAGCGCGACCTGTTCTGCGATCTGCTGGCCCCATCACGGTTCAGCTTCAAGCGCGTGACCGGCACTTATTTCCAGTTGGTGGATTATTCGCGGATTCGCCCGGACCTCAACGACGTCGACATGGCGGTGTGGATGACCCGCGAGCATGGCGTGGCGACGATTCCGATCTCGGTGTTCTACCAGGACCCACCCCAAGGCCAGCGCCTGGTGCGCCTGTGCTTTGCCAAACGCGAGGAGACGCTGCGCGAAGCGGCGGAAAAACTATGCGTGATTTGAGTGCGTTGCCGGACCTCGACATTGCCCTGGTCCAGACCACCCTGGCCTGGCACGACCGCGAGGCCAACCTGGAACATTTCGAAGCGCTGCTGGAGCAGGCGCGCGGGGCTGACCTGATCATCCTTCCGGAAATGTTCACCACGGGTTTTTCCATGGAGTCCGAGACCCTGGCGGAGCCGGAGAACGGCCCGACGCGCCACTGGCTCAAGGCCCAGGCCGCGAAGTTGGACGCGGTCATCACTGGCAGTGTGATCATCCAGGACGCTGACGGCAGCCACCGCAACCGCTTGCTGTGGGCGCGACCGGACGGTGAAATGCTGCATTACGACAAGCGCCATCTGTTTCGCATGGCCGGCGAGCACAACCACTACACGCCGGGTGAGCGACAGGTGCTGTTCGAGCTCAAGGGCTGGCGGATTCGTCCGTTGATTTGCTATGACCTGCGCTTTCCGGTGTGGAGCCGCGACGCCGAGGACACCGACCTGTTGCTGTACACCGCCAACTGGCCCGGAGCGCGGCGTATGCACTGGAACCGGCTGCTGCCGGCCCGGGCGATCGAGAACCTGTGCTACGTGGCGGCGGTCAACCGCGTCGGCACCGACGGCAAGGGCTTCGCCTACACCGGTGACAGCCAGGTGCTGGATTTCCAGGGTGAAACCTTGCTCAGCGCCGGTGACGCGGATGGCGTGTTCACCGTGTGTTTGCAGGCGGCGGACCTGGCGGCGTATCGCACGCGGTTTCCGGCGAACCTGGATGCCGATCGCTTCGAATTCACGAATTGAAACGACTCAGCCTTAAAGAACGGTGTTGCGACTTGTATTGACTGACAGGCCGCCATCGCGAGCCAGCTCGCTCCCACAGGGGGCTGAGGTGGGCACAGGATTTCGGCTCCACTGAAGACCCAATGTGGGAGCGAGCTTGCTCGCGATGAGGCCAGTACAGTCAGCACCCAACCATCAGCCAAACAAAAAGGCCCCAGGGTTCGCAACCCCGGGGCCTTTTTGCATTTCAGCCCAGGAATCAGGCTGCCTTGGCTTCCGGCTGGCTCAGGGAGCGGTTCAGCGCACTGAACAGTGCCTTGAAGCTCGCCGTGGTGATGTTCTCATCGATACCCACGCCATGCACCGCACGCTCGCCGTTGACGCGCAGTTCGATGTAGGCCGCTGCCTTGGCATGGGTGCCGGCGCCGATGGCGTGTTCGTTGTAGTCCATGATCTCCACCGGAATCGGCAGGCCGGCCACCAGCGCTTCCAGGGCGCCGTTGCCCTTGCCGCGCCAGTGCAGGTTGGTCTCGCCCTGGCCCTTGCTCGCCACTTCCACCTCTACGGCGCTGTTGCCGTTCTCTTCCTGCAGGCGATGGCTGACCAGCGCGTACGGGGTGTTGGCTTGCAGGTATTCACGCTGCAACAGGCCGTGGATCTGCTGGGCGGTCATTTCCAGGCCCAGGCGATCGGTTTCGCGCTGTACCACCTGGCTGAACTCGATCTGCATGCGACGCGGCAGGCTGATGCCGTATTCCTGTTCCAGCAGGTAAGCGATACCGCCTTTGCCCGATTGGCTGTTGACGCGAATCACCGCCTCGTAGCTGCGACCGATGTCGGCCGGGTCGATCGGCAGGTACGGCACTTCCCACAGGGTGTCCGGCTTCTGCTGGGCGAAGCCCTTGCGGATGGCATCCTGGTGCGAGCCGGAGAACGCGGTATGGACCAGGTCGCCGACGTACGGATGACGCGGGTGCACCGGGATCTGGTTGCATTCCTCGACCACTTTGCGCACGCCGTCGATGTCGGAGAAGTCCAGTTCCGGGTCGATGCCCTGGGTGTAGAGGTTCAGCGCCACGGTCACCAGGTCGACGTTACCGGTGCGTTCGCCGTTGCCGAACAGGCAGCCTTCGACACGGTCGGCGCCGGCCATCAGGCCCAGTTCGGTGGCGGCCACGCCGGTGCCACGGTCGTTGTGGGTGTGCAGGCTGATGAGCACGCTGTCACGCCGGCTGATGTTGCGGTGGAACCACTCGATCTGGTCGGCGTAGATGTTCGGGGTGGCGACTTCCACGGTAGCGGGCAGGTTGAGGATCACCTTGCGCTCGGGCGTCGGGTTCCAGACTTCGATCACCGCGTCGCAGACTTCCTTGGCGAACTCCAGCTCAGTGGCGCTGAAGGTTTCTGGCGAGTATTCGAACTGCCATTGGGTTTCCGGCTGCTGGGCGGCGTATTTGACGAACAGCTTGGCCGCGTTCACCGCGATTTCCTTCACGCCTTCCTTGTCCTGGTTGAACACGATGCGGCGGAACGACGGGCAGGTGGCGTTGTACAGGTGGACGATGGCTTTTTTCGCACCGCGCAGGGATTCGAACGTACGGGCGATCAGGTCTTCACGGGCCTGGGTCAGCACCTGGATGGTGGTGTCGTCCGGGATGTGGCCTTCTTCGATGAGGGTGCGCACGAAGTCGAAGTCGGTCTGGGAAGCGGCCGGGAACGAAGCCTCGATTTCCTTCACGCCTACCGCGACCAGGGTTTTCCAGAAACGCAGCTTCTTGACCGCGTCCATCGGCTCGATCAGCGACTGATTGCCGTCGCGCAGGTCGGAGCTGCACCAGATCGGCGCGGCGGTGATGGTCTTCGACGGCCAGGTGCGATCCGGCAGGTTGATGCTCGGGAAGGCACGGTATTTGGAAGACGGGTCTTTGAGCATGCTCATGGGGAAATCCTTATTGTCGTGGCCGGAAAAAGGCGGCCTGCCGGTGGTTCGAATGGGGTGGCTTCACAGCCGGGACGAGGTGCCGCGATTCAGCCCGGCAGTCGTGCGCTGACGAGGCACAGGCTGCGGTGCTGGCGAAGCTGGATGAGGGTGTGAGAGGTTTTCATGCCTCAACCCTAACCGCGTGGGGGACGGATCGCAAGCAGTCGGGAAAAATTGAGAGAAGTTTTGCTTTGGGGAGGTTTTGCGAGATTTAATCGCGAGTTCTTCGGAAATTTGTAGTTTTATTGCGTCGATGTTTGTGGCTCGGCAATTCAGGGGGAGGCGGTGCTACTGCTGGCCCCATCGCGAGCAAGCTCGGCTCCCACAGGGTAGCTCGGTACTTCTGAAATAGCGCTGAACCTGTGGAAGTAGGTACTTTTAAGAACAGCGCCGTACCTGTGGGAGCCGAGCTTGCTCGCGATGGGGCCAGTAGCCTCAGCACAAATCTCAGGGCTGGAACGCCCCGATGAAAATCGCCGGATCCACCCGCGCATCATTCAGGCTGATATTCCAGTGCATATGCGGCCCGGTCGCGCGGCCGGTGGCGCCGACCTTGCCCACCACGGTGCCCCGGGCCAGTTGCTGGCCGACCTTCACGTCGATCTTCGACATGTGGCAGAACATGCTGATGAAACCCTGGCCATGGTCGACGAACACCGTGTTGCCATTGAAGAAGTAATTGCCGGTGAGGATCACCTTGCCCGCGGCCGGGGTCTTGATCGGTGTCCCAGCGGGCACGGCGAAGTCCAGGCCGGCATGGGGGTTGCGCTCTTCGCCGTTGAAGAAGCGGCGCACGCCGAACTTGCTCGACAGCGGGCCGTTGACCGGTTTGTCCAGCAGCAGGTTGCTGGGAGTGTTCGGGCTGAAGCTGCGATAGGCCTTCAGTTGTACCGCCAGTTCGGCGTCGATGCGCTTGAGGTCCGCCGGGTTCGGGTTGACCTGGCGCTTGTTTTTCAGGGTGATGTGTTGCTCGGGGTACTTTTTATAGCCGACCACGAACGGCTGGGTGGCGCCGCCACTGCTGATTTGTTGGGTGCCGGGCTGGACCGTCAGCGGGATGCCGACAATCGCCAGCCAGTTGTTTTGTTCCTTGACCACCAGCACCGGCTTGCCCTGGTAAGTGGCTTTGGGGGCCTGGGCCGCGCTGCCCAGGTCCACCACGGCCACGCCGCCGGGCACCGGCTTGTTCAATAAACGGGTGATGTAACTGTCGGCGTGGGCGTTGAAGGTCAGGCACAGCAAGAACAATGGGGCGAGATAGCGCGGCATGAATCAGTCCAGTAAAGAAAGGGTGACTGGCGTCAGGTGATTGTCTTCGACCCGCACCAGCAGTTCGCCTTCGCCGAGCTTGGCGGTCAGGCGCTGGCCGGTCTGGGTTTGCCCGGCGCTGCGGATCGCATGGCCACGTTCGTCGAGCAAGATGCTGTAGCCGCGGCCAAGGGTCGCCAGGGGGCTGACGATGTGCAGCGTCTGCATCTGGTTGTGCAGTTGCACACGGCGCGCCTTGAGGCCTTCGCGCATGGCCCGGGGCAGGCGTTCGGCCAGGCTGTCCAGGCGCTGGCGCAACATGGCCAGCTGTCGGCCCGGGTGTTGCCCGGCGAGGCGGGTTTCCAGGCGGATCAATCGTTCACGGCGGGTATTGAGGCTGCGCTCGAAGGCCCGGCGCATGCGCATGTCCAGGTCGTCGAGGCGCTGGGCTTGCTGGCGCAGGCGTTCACCGGGATGACGCAGGCGCCGGGTGAGGCCTTCGAGGCGCAGTTGATCGCGCATCAGCCGGTCGCGCATGCGCATCACCAGCCGGCGATGCAGGCTTTCGACCCGGCGCACCAGGTCGCCGGCATCCGGCGCCAGCAGTTCGGCGGCGGCGGACGGGGTCGGGGCGCGCACGTCGGCGACGAAATCACTGATGGACACGTCGGTTTCATGGCCGACGGCGCTGACGATTGGCGTGACGCAGGCATCCACCGCCCGGGCCACGGCTTCTTCGTTGAAGCACCATAAGTCTTCCAGCGAACCGCCGCCCCGGGCCAGGATCAGCGCATCGAAGCCACGGGCATCGGCCAGTTTCAGGGCGCGGACGATTTGCCCGGTGGCTTCGCGGCCTTGCACGGCGGTGGGAATCAGGGTCAAGGCGATCTGCGGCGCCCGGCGGCGGAACACGCTGATGATGTCGCGGATCACCGCGCCCGTGGGCGAACTGATGATGCCGATGCGTTGCGGATGGGCCGGCAACGGCACCTTGCGTTCGGCACTGAACAGGCCCTCGGCGCTGAGTTTTTCCTTCAGGGCATCGAAGGCCAGGCGCAGGGCGCCATCGCCGGCCGGCTCCACGGTGTCGAGGATCAACTGATAATCGCCCCGGCCTTCGAACAGCGAAACCTTGCCGCGTACTTTCACCGCCAGCCCATCCTTCAAGGCCTGGCGCACCCGCGCGGCATTCTGCCGGAACAGTGCGCAACGAACTTGGGCACCGCTGTCCTTGAGGGTGAAGTACACATGGCCGGAGGCCGGACGGGCAAGGTTGGAGATTTCGCCCTCGACCCAGATGTTGCTGAACACGTCTTCAAGCAACACCCGCGCACGGCCGTTGAGCTGGCTGACAGTCAGGACCTCGCGGTCCAGGCCCAGTCGGGCAAAGGGATCTTTAATCATGGGCGGCATGATAAGGGCATTCGCTGGTGAATCTCCATGTGTGCAGACAATTCCTTCTGTGCGCTTTCTGTCAGATCGAGTCGTCCCCTTCGCGAGCAAGCCCGCTCCCACAGGGGATATCAGCGCTCTCAAGGTTGACGCTGTACCTGTGGGAGCGGGCTTGCTCGCGAATGCTGTGGATCAGCCCCCACAAATGCTGGATATACCACCCAGCCTCTGGCTAAAGTCGCCGCTTCGCCATCAAGGAAGTGCCGGATGAATCTTCTGTCGTGGTTGGGCCAGTGGGCATTCGCGCCCATGGAATGGCTGGTGATCGGCCTGGCCATCGCACTGGCCTACATCGTGTTCGGCATCGCCGGGTTCGGCACGGCGCTGGTGGCCGCGCCCATCCTGCTGCTGTTCATGCCATTGTCGAAGATCATCCCGCTGCTGGTCCTGCTGGATTTTGTCGCGGCCTTCGGCAACCTGTTGCCATCGCGTCGGGATGTGTCCCGGCCGGAGCTGCTGCGGTTGCTGCCGTGCATGGCACTGGGCTGCACCCTGGGGGTGATTTTCCTGCTCAACCTCAAGTCCGACCTTTTGTTACTGTTGATGGGGTTGTTCATCTGCAGCTATGCCATTTATAGCCTGTCGATAAAAACCCGGCCGGCGCAGCTGTCATCGCGGTGGGCGTTTCCGCTGGGCACGGTCGGCGGGATGTTCGGGGCGTTGTTTGGCAGTGGCGGCTTTCTATATGCCATCTACTTGAATAGCCGCCTGCCCAAGGACCCGGCCCGGGCCACGCAAAGTGCCTTGATCAGTTGCAGCACCGTGGTGCGCTTGAGCCTGTTTATCGTCGCCGGCGTGTATGCCGAGCTACCCTTGCTGGTACTGGCGCTGTGTTTGTTGCCGGCCATGGCGCTGGGGCTGTGGGTGGGTCGTCGCCTGACCATGAGGTTGTCGCGCGAGGCGTTCGTGCGCTTGGTGACCTGGCTGGTGCTCGCCAGCGGCATTGCCTTGATCGGGCGTTACCTGAGTGCTTGACCTGGCTCGGCCAGGGATTAAGCTGCCGGCCTTATTCGCCCTCATGGGAACCTCCAGGCCTCGTCATGAATTCGCAAAGCATCATCGTCCCGAAAATTTCCACCCTGCCGGTCCACGAGCCCCGGGCCCGGGCGATCGTGCGCTGGTTGGTGCGCAAAAATATCGTCGAAGAACAACTGACCACCTGCGGGCGCACCGGCAATCGCATGGCCCACGCCATCGCCCCCGGTGCCCGCGATGTGGTTTTGTACCCGCAAGCCTTGCCGTTCGGCGAGTCGGTCAACGGCCTGGAGATCATCACCACGCGCTGCATCTATACACCGGCCAAGGGCTTTCTCGAAGAAGCCGGCTGTGCCGAGTGCCGCAGGGAAATCGGTGAAGCGTTGTTCGAAAGCCTGGAAGACTGGATGCCAGCGCGCACCGACAACTTCACCTGCCCCGAATGCGGACATGAAGATGACATCAACGGTTTTCTGTTCCTGCAGCCGTGCGGCTTTTCCAACCTGGGATTCATCTTCAATAATTGGCTGGAGGCGGGGTTCAAGCAGGACTTTCTCGATGAATTCGCCGATTGGCTCGATCAGCCGGTGAGTTGGGTGCGGGTGGAGTTGTAAGGGCGCCGATGAGCCAATGTGGGAGCGAGCTTGCTCGCGATGGCGTCGGGGCAGTTGATACGGTGTTGACTGATACGCCGCTATCGCGAGCAAGCTCGCTCCCACAGGGAATATGGGTTGGCATGCAGTCAGTGATTTAGCCCGTCAATCAGCCCGGCAATAATAGACAGAGTTTTACATTGAGCCAGGCGGGGTCCATGAGTATAATGGCGCGCTTCCATTTTCCCGCTCGGGAGCCCCCGCGATGCTGCGTATCAGCCAAGAAGCTCTGACCTTCGACGACATTCTCCTAGTGCCCGGTTATTCCGAAGTACTGCCTAACGAAGTCAGTCTCAAAACCCGTCTCACCCGTGGCATCGAACTGAATATCCCCCTGGTTTCCGCCGCCATGGACACCGTGACCGAAGCCCGTCTGGCCATTGCCATGGCCCAGGAAGGCGGTATCGGTATCATCCACAAGAACATGACCATCGAACAGCAGGCCGCCGAAGTGCGCAAGGTCAAGCGGTTCGAGGCTGGCGTGGTCAAGGACCCGATCACCATCGAGGCTGACGCCACGGTCCGGGATCTGTTCGAACTGACCCGCATGCACAACATCTCCGGCGTTCCGGTACTGCACGATGGCGACCTGGTCGGCATCGTCACCTCCCGCGACGTGCGTTTCGAGAACCGTCTCGATGCTTCCGTCCGCCAAGTGATGACGCCTAAAGAGCGCCTGGTCACGGTCAAGGAAGGCACCGACAAGGACGAAGTCCGCGAATTGCTGCACAAGCACCGTATCGAGCGTGTGCTGATCGTCGACGACAAATTCGCCCTCAAGGGCATGATGACCGTCAACGACATCGAAAAAGCCAAGGCCTACCCGCTGGCGAGCAAGGACGACCAGGGTCGTCTGCGCGTCGGCGCTGCGGTCGGCACCGGCAAGGACACCGGCGACCGCGTCGCTGCCCTGGTCAATGCCGGCGTCGACGTGGTGGTGGTCGACACCGCCCACGGTCACTCCAAAGGCGTGATCGACCGCGTTCGCTGGGTCAAGCAGAACTTCCCTGACGTGCAGGTGATCGGCGGCAACATCGCCACCGGCGAAGCCGCCAAGGCCCTGGCCGAAGCCGGCGCCGACGCGGTCAAGGTCGGTATCGGCCCTGGCTCGATCTGCACCACCCGTATCGTCGCCGGTGTCGGCGTGCCGCAGATCAGCGCCATCGCCAACGTCGCCGCCGCCCTTGAAGGCACGGGCGTGCCGTTGATCGCCGACGGCGGTATCCGCTTCTCCGGTGACCTGTCCAAGGCCATCGTCGCCGGTGCCTACTGCGTGATGATGGGTTCGATGTTCGCCGGTACCGAAGAAGCGCCGGGCGAGATCGAGCTGTTCCAGGGCCGTAGCTACAAGGCTTATCGCGGCATGGGGTCGCTGGGCGCCATGTCCCAGGCCCAGGGCTCTTCCGACCGTTACTTCCAGGACTCCTCTGCGGGTGCCGAGAAGCTGGTGCCGGAAGGCATCGAAGGTCGCGTGCCGTACAAAGGCACCCTGAGCGCCATCATCCATCAACTGATGGGCGGCCTGCGTTCCTCCATGGGCTACACCGGCAGCGCCGACATCGAAGAGATGCGCACCAAGCCGGAATTCGTGCGCATCACCGGCGCCGGTATGGCCGAGTCCCATGTCCACGACGTGCAGATCACCAAGGAAGCGCCGAACTACCGCGTAGGTTAAGGCTTCCAGCAAAACGTTAATCACCGGGGCTGTTCATTCAGCCCCGAGTTGTTTCTGATTCACTACATGAGAATGAGTCATGGCCCTCGACATTCACGCTCACCGCATCCTGATCCTCGACTTCGGTTCCCAGTACACCCAGCTGATCGCCCGCCGCGTGCGTGAAATCGGCGTGTACTGCGAACTGCATCCGTTCGACATGGATGACGAAGCGATTCGCGAATTCGCTCCGAAAGGCGTCATCCTCGCCGGCGGCCCCGAGTCCGTGCACGAAGCCGACAGCCCGCGCTGCCCGCAGGCGGTGTTCGACCTGGGCGTGCCGGTCTTCGGTATCTGCTACGGCATGCAGACCATGGCGGAACAGCTGGGCGGCAAGGTCGAAGGTTCGGACCTGCGTGAGTTCGGTTATGCCCGCGTCGACGTGGTCGGCAAGAGTCGCCTGCTGGATGGCATCGAAGACCACATCGACGCCGACGGCCTGTTCGGCCTGGACGTGTGGATGAGCCACGGTGACAAGGTCACCAAGATGCCGGAAGACTTCCACATCCTGGCCAGCACCCCGAGCTGCCCGATCGCCGGCATGTTCAACGATGATCGCCGTTACTACGGCGTGCAGTTCCACCCTGAAGTGACCCACACCAAGCAGGGCGGCCGCATCCTGTCGCGCTTCATCCTCGACATCTGTGGGTGCGAAGCCCTGTGGACCCCGTCGAAAATCGCTGAAGACGCCATCGCCCAGGTCCGCGCCCAGGTCGGCACCGACAACGTGCTGCTGGGTCTGTCCGGCGGCGTCGACTCCTCGGTGGTTGCCGCATTGCTGCACAAGGCCATCGGCGACCAACTGACCTGCGTCTTTGTCGACAACGGTCTGCTGCGCCTGCACGAAGGCGAGCAAGTGATGGCCATGTTCGCCGAGAACATGGGCGTCAAGGTGATCCGCGCCAACGCCGAAGAGCAGTTCCTGAACAACCTGGCCGGCGAGTCCGACCCGGAGAAGAAGCGCAAGATCATCGGCCGCACCTTCATCGACGTGTTCGATGCCGAATCCTGCAAGCTGGACAACATCAAGTACCTGGCCCAGGGCACCATCTACCCCGACGTGATCGAGTCGGCCGGTGCCAAGAGCGGCAAGGCCCACGTGATCAAGTCCCACCACAACGTCGGCGGCCTGCCAGAGGAAATGAACCTCAAGCTGGTCGAACCGCTGCGCGAACTGTTCAAGGACGAAGTGCGTCGCCTCGGCCTGGAACTGGGCCTGCCCTACGACATGGTCTACCGCCACCCATTCCCGGGCCCGGGCCTGGGCGTGCGGATCCTCGGTGAAGTGAAGAAGGAATACGCCGACCTGCTGCGTCGCGCCGACCACATCTTCATCGAAGAACTGCGCAAGGCCGACTGGTACCACAAGGTCAGCCAGGCATTCGTGGTGTTCCAACCGGTGAAATCGGTGGGCGTGGTTGGCGATGGCCGTCGTTACGCCTGGGTCGTGGCCCTGCGTGCCGTGGAAACCATCGACTTCATGACCGCTCGCTGGGCACACCTGCCGTACGAGCTGCTGGAAACCGTTTCCGGACGCATCATCAACGAAATCGAAGGCATCTCTCGCGTCACGTATGACGTGTCGAGCAAGCCGCCGGCGACGATTGAGTGGGAATGATTGGACGTCCGGCATTGCCGGGCACGATCTAGCAAGAAATGCCCTGGAGCCCGCGTAATTGCGGGCTTTTGGTTTTTTGGGTCTGGCAAGTTCTGGCAGCTTTGTGCATCGCCAAGCACTGTGTTTATGTGGCATGGTACGGGGCATTGACTGAGCCAAATGCCATGCTTAGTGCTCGATACCATGTCGCCTTTGACGACGATCAGGCAGAGGGCGCACAAGGCCAGGGCAAACAGCGAGATGAGGTCGAATCCGTAGTTTTTCAGTGTCTCCAGCCAGGTAGAACCTTCGCCTCGCGAGGGAGCTTGCGCTTGGGGAAGGGCGGCTTGGCTAATTGCTGGCACTAGCGCAGCGCTGGCCAAGGCCGCTGGCTGCTTGAAATGCAGTTTTAGAGATGGAAACGGGCAACCATCTGGTTGAAGGAAGTTGCCAAGCGCGATAGGTCCTGGCTCGATGCGCTCGTTTGATTAGCACCTGCCGCAGTTTGGGTGGAGAGGTCCTGGATATTGCTCAGGTTGCGGTCCACCTCACGTGCCACCTGCGCCTGCTCCTCGGCGGCGCTGGCGATCACCAGATTGCGTTCGTTGATGCCAGCGACGGCTTCATTGATCCGCGCTAAAGCCTGGTCGGCCTCCTTGGCCAGGTGCTGAGTGTCTTGGGCGCGCGCCTGGCTACTACCCATGGCGTGAACTGCTCGATCAGCTGTTTGCTGCACTCCGCCGATCATACTTTCAATCTCGCCGGTGGATGCTTGAGTGCGAGCTGCCAGCCCTTGGCTGCGCGAGAGACTGACCTGGGCTTTGTCTGCACCCTGTTGGCGCGCAAGGCTCAGTATCTCTTGCGCGATATCGCCCAGCTCTTCTCCCGTACACTCATCACGAATTCCTTTCGATATCAGATACGCAGGAGCTGCGGTGCCTGCTTGAGTGCGGCGATCAGATGAGCCCGCGTCGCCGAATGCACCCCATGCAGCCCTTGAAGGTTGTTTTCGATGAATCTTGCTTCTTTGGCCTGGTATTCACCGTTCTCCTCAAGCCACTGGGCACGCAAGGCGGTTAGCTCTTCTGGAGAAGCCTTGCCGGTGGCAGTCTGAGCTTCGCGCTCCGAGAACCAGTAGAAGCGTCTTCTTTCCATGTCGCGGTCTTCCGCTGTCCAGCCACACTGATGTTGACCGACACTGAATGAAAGGTCTCCGGCGAGGCGAAAAACCGCCGCCCATTCATCATGCTGATTGCAACCTGGCATCGGGGATAGTTCGAGGAGCACCTTCGCCAACCGCTGGATTGCCCGGTCAGGATGCTGTTGCAGGCTTTCCGCCCGGCGTTTTATCTCGTCCATGGCCGCTTCATCGACAGGGTCGCCCTGCAGATGCTTTTTGCATTCCTTCAACCAGGCACAGCGCAAGGCATCCGCATCTGCGGCAACTGCCAGCAGACCAGGCCAGTCAAAGGTAGGCTCTTTGAGGTAGTCGTAGATGACGAGTGCCGGTACCCGGCTAAGATCGGTGCCTACGGTCAGCGCCAGCGAGAGTGACCTGATCGTTTCCGGGGAGCTTGCCTGGACAAAGTCCAGGGCATGGCCCACGGCCGCGGGAATACCACTGATACGTTCGAATACCTCGATGTCGGCGTTATGGACCATGGCGGCCGCGAGAGTGCCTTTCCCTTCTATCCAAAAGGGATGGGGGCTGGCTTGAACCAGCCCTTCAAGAGCCTGCTGCTCCAAGCGAGAAAACAAGAACTTCTTGAGTTCAGGATCGCCGTAGAACGCAGGATATTTGGGGGTATCTGCACGAAGCACGGGCGGACGCTCGAGCACGATACCGTTGCCGGTCATCCATTTCGTCAGCTGGTCGAGGGTTTTGACGCCTACCTCGCGGCTGACTTCTTTTCCATCCTTGAACAGCAGGAGGGTGGGAATGCCGCGAACATTGAAATTGGCCATGGCGTCTGGATATTGCTCAACATCCAACTTGGCAACTTTCAAGGTCCCGACGGACAGCACCGCTAATTTCTCCAGATTCGGTGCCAGTGAGCGGCAGGGAGCACACCAGGGTGCCCATAGATCGAGAAGAACAGGCATGCTTGAATGGAGGACGTCTTGTTCGAGCGTCTCTCCAGTGATCTTAACTACTGTGGACATGTTAATTCCTTAAGTCTTGGGGGTGAGATTGAGCGTCTGACTGTGGTATTGCGCCAGGGAGGTGCGATGGGCAACGCTGATGAGGGTGGTATCGGGAAGCGCCTCGACCAGGGCGGATAGAGGCGATGCTCTGTCTCCAGGTCCAGGGCGCTCGTTGCTTCATCCAGGAAGAGATACTTGGGCCGCTGTAGCAGTCGGTAGGGGTATGGAGCTGCAACCGGGTGCAAGACAGCGATTCGTCTGCCGTGTGGCTGTACTCGATGGCACTGACCCTGTTCTCTGCCTGGTTGATGGCCCACTGGAAATCGCGCAGCCGATTCGTCAGCGCCAACCAATTGGTGAACGATATATAGGCCTGGGGAAAATAGGCGATGGTATTGGAGAGCATCGCGTAGGCGCCGGTGATGCGCACCGTGTCGCCATAGGTGATTTTGCCATTCAACAGTAACGGCGGCGCCAACAAGGTGGGCAGCAGGCTGAACAGGTGAGAGAACATGTGCTGGCCGAACATGACCTTGAAGGTTCGCTTGATAATGCTGATGGTATTGGCGCGAACCCGTTGGAAGCGGTCAGTCAGGTGCTTGTTCTCGATATCGCCGCCGCGGTAGAAGGCGACTTGCTCCGCGTATTCCCGGACTTGCATGCCCTGGTAGCGAAAATCCGCCTCGACCGTCTGTCTGTGGTTGTTCAAGCCAATCAGCAACTTCCCTGGCCAATGGGAAAGCCAGGGGTGCAGGGCACAATAGGTATAGGCAGCAAAGACCATATAACCCGGTATCGATACCTGGGTGTCATCGATCTTGAAATCCAAGGTCCCTGAAATATTCCAGAGCAGTATCGAATAGGCGACGGCATTGACTATCACGCCGGTGATTGTGGTTACCCAAGGCTGGTGCTCGGGGCGATTCTTCAGTTGCAGGTTCAGACTGGTCATCATTCCGGCTCTATCATTCATGGGCAGAGCCTGCACTCGAGCGAGCTACCCGCAGGCGAGAGAGGTCACGGCGCGCTGGTTGAAAGCAGCGTCCTATCGGTGCCTGATCCGGACCGCCGCAGCCACGCCGGTCAATCCCGATCAGCACGGCCTCACTGCCATTCAGCGACCCGTAGAGGGATCTGACACAAGAGGCCAGGGACAAGGTATGGGGGCATGCAGTGTTCAAGCTCACCTCATCTTTTCTTCTCTATAGGGTCTGTGCGGCGAGAAGAAAAAAGTGATAGTGCTCGAGCGAACTTTTTTTTAGCTGGCGCCACGTCGCTACCGCGGCGAGGCTGCTGACGGCATGAGAGCAGCCGCCACTACTGGATGATTGAGGGCACCAGAGCGGGATAGATCTGACAGCGAGCAGAGCCTGGGCACCCCGAATACGCAGGGAACGGACAGGTGTCGCGGAATTGACCCTCTGACGATTAACGGCGAAAGGACCTGGCTTGAGAGAGGGGGTACGTCGTGATGGGTAAGCGCGGATACGACCCTAGCGGGCTGGGTGACGTCAGGCAGTGTTGATCGTCTGCTGCCGATTGGTAGTGGCCACCAAAGTCCAAGCGCTTCTAAGCGGGTATCACGCGCCCTGTACCGCCTAGCTACAAAGAGGATGCCACCAGATGAAAAGTCGAACACATGACGATTTCATGGCCGAGCAGATTAACGCCGATCCGCACTACGCTGCCGAGTTGCTTTCTGAAGTGCGCCGGAACGGCGATGCTGCCGAGTTAGCTATCCTATTGCGACAAATGAGCAGAGCGTTCAGACAGGTTGAAGGCTGGAGTCTTAGCGAAAAGGCCAGGAATCGTCGGCGATGAAGGCCGAGTTGATCTGTTGGAAGGTGGCCGCGGATACGTTGTTGATTGCCATGCGATCGCACCTCTGGTTATCAATTAGCCCTCGCTTTCTACATCTTCGCTCAACAGCGAATCGTACTTGAGCGACCACTCCAACATCTTTTGAAATATGGGTACCAAGTCGATTCCGGCTTGGGAGAGTTCATACTCGACTCTCGGGGGAATCTCTGCATAAGCCCGGCGTATCACTATTCCGTTGGAGGCAAGCTCCTTCAATTGCTCCGTGAGCATGTGCTGCGTTACGCCAGGAAGCGATCGCCTCAGTACGCCGAATCTCATTGGCCCCTCGATCAGCATGCAGACGATTTCGATTTTCCACTTGCCAGTGATTGAACGGATGGCTCTCTGAAATCGAAGGATGTCAACGTCGCTCGGCCCGACGCAGCCATCACAGTCCTCGCTTTTGTAGGTTCTCGGTAGCACAGACTGGATGTTCATTTTTTTTTCCTCGGTCTGAAATTTCATACTAGGTAAGAAAAACCATCCTACTTGTCGAGTCGGATGTTAGCCCGCAATATCATGCCGTAACGGAGATTTGATGATGAGTAAAGTTCTTGTGACAGGGGGTTCCGGCTTCCTTGGCAGCCATTGCATCCTCAAGCTGCTGGATGCTGGGCATAGCGTCAGGGCGACCGTGCGCTCGCAGGAGAAGGTGAAGGAAACGCAAAAGATGCTTACGTCTGCCGGCGCCATATCGGCGAGCGACGTTGAGTTCGTTCGGGCCGACCTGACGAGCGACGATGGTTGGCAAGCGGCGATGAAGGGGCTGTGAATACGTATTGCATGTCGCTTCGCCGTTTCCGTCCGCGGTTCCGAAAGACGAAAACGAGATCATTCATCCTGCCCGAGACGGTACGCTGCGAGTCCTGCGTGCTGCGCGAGACGCGGGAGTCAAGCGCGTGGTCGTCACTTCATCGTTTGCCGCCGTGGGTTATGGCGGTAAACCGAAGTCCGGGGGCACGTACACCGAATTGGATTGGACTGATCCAGCGCTTCCCAATCCCCCCTACATTCGTTCCAAGGCTATAGCTGAGCGTGCCGCATGGGACTTTATTAGTTCGGAAGGCGGCAGTTTGGAATTGGCTGTCGTTAATCCAGTCGGCATCTTCGGGCCAGTGTTGGGTGCGGACTACTCTACGTCCATCGCCATCGTGAAAGGCATGCTTGAGGGGGCCATGCCCGGCTTACCAGATGTCTATTTCGGCGTCGTGGATGTCCGCGACGTGGCCGATCTGCACTTGAGGGCGATGGAGAAACCCGAAGCGAAGGGGGAGCGCTTCGTTGCCGTCGCAGGTCCTTTGATGTCTATGGCGGGGATCGCTTCCATCCTGCGGAGCCGCTTGGGCGAAGCTGCGACGAAAGTTCCGACGAAGAAATTGCCGAGTTGGCAAATCCGCTTGGCTGCGCTGTTCAGTAACAACGCTCGTCAGATGGTTCCTAACCTGGGCAAGAAGCGTGACTCTACGAGCGAGAAGGCACATCGGGTACTTGAATGGAATCCGAGGCCAAATGATGAAGTCATCGTATCGACGGCAGAGAGCTTGATACTTCACGGTCTAGTGGCTCGTTGAGAAGGAGCTGTGTCATGTCTCGCGCTCCCCGAAAAAAATTCTCATCACCGGCGCAAGTTCAGGTATCGGTTTTGAGATGGCTCGTCAGTTCGCAGCGAAAGGGCATGATCTGGCTCTTTGCGCCCGCCGACTAGACAAACTCGAACAACGTGCGCCAGCCGCACCTTCCTCCCGAACCCGCAGGCCACCGAGCCGCAGATTCGCACGATCTACGAAGGCTTCGGCCTCACCAGCCGACAGATCGAGATCGTCGCCACCGCGCAGCCCAAGCGCGACTACTACTACCAATCCCGCGCAGGCAATCGCCTGTTCGACCTCGACCTGGGGCCGGTCGCGCTCGCGTTCGCGGGCGCTTCGACACCCCAAGACCAGCGCGCCATCGATCGCCTGCTGAACGACGCCGGAGCACCGGGCTTCGCCTTGGCAGGCTAGGGCGTGGTATCAAATCTCATGACAAGCCCGGTTTCGTTGGGTTTTATCATTGTGCGCGAGTGCTTTTCTAAGCATGGTATTTTTTACATGGAATCCGATTGATTGCCATGCTGACCGATACCAAGCCTATCTGGCGAACAGCACACTAGTCTAATCAAAATCAAAAAATTCAAGTTATGAAAACTCATAACTCGAAATCACTTCTCTCCAGGAAGCCAAGAGCAACTCTATATAAGGAGTAAAACTCAACTAAATATTAAAGAAGCTCTTGGTATGCAGTGTCTTTAAAAATCAACCACCGAATGGGGTGGCGCTAACGGGTGGCTGGCCTTTTTTAGCACAGGATGGTGGGTTGGTCATGCCAAACGTCAAGAGATTCCCGCCGTTGATAATGCAATTAAACTGTTGATTATCTTTGGACTTCAACGCGGCGAACGTATTGGTTCCTTCCGTCCGGCGGCTTATCAAAGTCAGCTCTTCAGGAGAATACCCGAGGGCCCCGCCAGCCTGGGATTTTATTTGGTCATCAGTGAGTACATTAGTTTTGCTGGCAATGACATTGCATCCAGCTAATGCCACCAAAACAGAAACCGCTGCAACGAGTTTTAATTTTGTCATGGTTTTCTCATTTTTTTAGGGTGAGTTAGAATTCTGTCAGTAGTTTAGAATTAAGCCTCGTATCGAAACCATAGTATAAATGTGCTATGGCCAAATCCTGGAACTTACCGCTTTAAAAGCGGAAATGCGCATGCTGCTGCCATCTCTTTTGTGCTGGAAGCCATAGGCCACTCCATGGTGTTTGCCGACGCTATGGCGACTCGTCCTGAGGCCTAGCGCCGATCGAACGGTTTTCGATCCAGGAGACAGTCGATGAACGCCCCGAGGAGGGCTGGTCGATGCTGGCGGCTCGGATAGTAGAGGAACAGCCCCGGGCGTGAAATCGACCAGTCCGGCAGGACCTGGACCAGCCGTCCCTGGGCCAAGAGCTCGCCCACGCCATCTCGCTCGAAGTGATAGGCAATGCCGAGCCCGTTCAGCGCAGCAGCAATGCCGATGTCGGCATGATTGGTGACGACGGGGCCGTCCACCGCCACTTCGAGCCGCTGCCCTCGTTTCTTGAACTCCCAGCGATAGTGCCTGCCGTCCATCTGGAGCCGCCAGTTGATGCATGTATGGTTATGCAAATCGGCAGGAGACTTGGGGGTTCCTTTACGCGCGATATAGTCCGGGGAGGCCACGGCCACCATGTTCAGGTCCGGCGTGAGGCGGACGGCAACCATGTCTTTCTCGAGTTGCCCACCCACGCGGATGCCGGCATCAAAGCGGCCAGCGACGATGTCGGCGAGCGCGTCGTCGACCACGATGTCGAGAACCACGTCAGGGTGTGCTTGATGAAAGCGTGAAAGCCGGGGCGCGATGATGGTTCGCGCTGCGATCCCCAGCGTGTTGATGCGAAGCGTGCCGCTCATCTGTCCTGTCGCCTCACTGGCTTGGGCGACTGCAGCAGCCATCTCCCGAAACAATGGCGCTATGCGCCTGTAGAGCCGTTCGCCACTGGCCGATGGCGCGACGCTTCGAGTTGTGCGATTCAGAAGGCGAGCGCCGATGCGGCCTTCGAGCTGCCGGATGGTCTGGCTGAGTGCTGACGGCGATAGGCCCAAATGCTCGGCAGCTCGGGCAAAGCTCTGGCGTTCCACGACGGCTACGAAGGCCTTCAGCTCAGCGAAATCGGATCCGCGCATTCTGTATCGTTTCCTAAATAACCTATAAAGATTCTAGTATATTCACTGAATTCACGTTGACGCGCATCCTGAGGCCTTCGCTGACCCCATGGAGCCAAAACTTGAACACGTTGACCCTTCCTGAGCCTATTGCCGCGTACTTCGCGGCCGAACACGACCCCGACGCCTTGGCGCATTGCTTCACCGCGCAAGCCGTCATGAAGGACGACGGTCGTACCTACACGGGCATCGATGCCATCAAGGCCTTTATGGCCGAGGCATCGGCCAAGTACAGCGCGACGAGCGTGCCGTTCGCCATTGAAAAAGAGGACGGCTTTCAAGTTGTCCGCGCCAACGTCACCGGCAACTTCCCTGGCAGCCCGATCGTTATGTCCTACCGCTTTCGCCTTGAACGCGGCCTGATCGCATCGCTGGAGATCACGGCATGAGCTTCGACCTTCATCTGAGTGGCCTGCGGACATTGGTCACCGGCGGCACGCTGGGCCTTGGCGCTGCCGTCGTGAAAACCCTTGTGGAGGCCGGCGCTCGGGTGGCGACATCCGCGCGCACCCTGCCAGCGGAGCCGGTGGAGGGCGTCAACTACGTGGCGGCCGATCTGTCGACGGCGCAAGGTACGAATCACCTTGCTCAGACCCTCCTGCAGGACTGGGGCGGCGTCGATATCCTGATCAACGTGCTCGGCGGTTCGAAGACTCCCGGTGGCGGTTTCGCCGCGATCAGTGATGAGCACTGGTTCGCCGAGCTGAACCTGAACTTGATGCCTGCCGTACGCCTGGATCGTGCGTTGCTGCCAGCGATGCTGGCTCAGGGCTCCGGCGTCATCATCCACGTCAGCTCCATCCAGCGCGTGCTGCCTCTGCCCGAGTCCACCACCGCCTACGCCGCAGCCAAGGGGGCCCTCACGACCTACAGCAAGTCTCTGGCGAGAGAGGTGACGCCGAAGGGCGTTCGCGTGCTGAGCGTTGCGCCGGGCTGGATTGAGACCGAGGCTTCCGTAGCGTTTGCGCAGCGGATGGCGGCAGACGCCGGAACGGATTACGAGGGCGGCAAGAAAATCATCATGGATTGGCTGGGAGGAATTCCAGTGGGCCGACCGGCCACACCACAAGAGGTGGCCGATTTGATCGCCTTCCTGGCGTCTCCTCGGTCCGCTTCGATCGCAGGGGCCGAGTATCGGATCGACGGCGGCACCGTTCCGACGCTTTAACCAACAGCCGCGATCGGCTGAACACGGGTCCCGTGACCTCGCTGCATGGCCTCGGCGCGCGCCGAGGCTTCTCCCGAACCGGACGCGGCAGTTCTGCCGCGTCCGGTATCAATGTCCACCCGCAAACGCCCCGTCGCTACAGTCAAAGCTCTGTTTTCAAACTGTCAAAGGCGTCCTGCAGGAATTTGGCCACCGGCTTTCGCTGGCCGGTCTGATCCCGCCACGCCTGGAGCGCGAGTCTCATCGCACCGACGGACACCACAGCCACCATCCGAAGGGCCAACCGCCGCTCAGGTTGCCGCCAGACCTCACACAGCGTGTTGAACAGCGCTTGTTCCTGTTGCGCGTAGTACGCCTGCTTGCGCGCAAGAAGCGATTCGCTCGAACGCATGAGATTGTCCACGGCTGTCATCTGCTCGGTCGTGTAGCGCGCGATGTGCTTGACCATCACATCGCGAACGGCATCGAGGGGCGGTACGTCGGGCGATGTCTTCAGCAGATCGGCAATCAGCCTGGCCGAATCGGCGTCCTGCCAGAACAAGATGATGTCGTCCTTCGATTTGAAGTACGAGAAAAACGTGCGGCGCGAGATACCCGCCGCTGCCGCGATGGTGTCCAGCGTTGTGCCTTCGTAACCGTTGGCGAGGAACAAGCGCTGGCCGGCCTCGGCGATGCGCTGGCGTGTTTCGCGGCGCTTGCTTTCCCGCAAGCCTTCTGTGGGTGCCGCATCTGCGGGAGGGAAGGATTCTGACATTCCGATGGCCTATTGCATTTCTGCACTAAGTGCAGCAGAGTTAGCACTGAGTGCATATTTATGTGCACCTAGTGTATATTCCAACTTCTCGGCAGGCAAGGATCATGACCCACTGGACAGTTTCCGACATCCCTTCCCAACGCGGCCGTACGGCGGTCGTCACCGGTACTGGCGGCCTTGGCTTGCAAGACGCGCTGGCGCTGGCCCGTGCCGGTGCGAATGTCATCATCGCCGGTCGAAATCCGTCGAAAGGCGCCGCAGCAGTCGATCAGATTCGCCAAAGGGTTCCCGGCGCGAATGTGACTTTCGGGGCACTGGACCTCGCCAGCCTCGAATCCATCGAGTCGTTCGGCGAGCGTCTGCGAAGTTCGCGCGACAGCCTGGACTTGCTGATCAACAACGCGGCAGTGATGGCGCCGCCGAAGCGTCAGGTGACTTGTGACGGATTCGAGTTGCAGTTCGGCACGAATTACCTGGGGCACTTCGCCTTGACTGCCCAACTGCTGCCGCTGCTGCGCAAAGGCAACAAGCCACGGGTGGTCAGTCTTTCAAGCGTCGCCGCCCGAAGCGGCACGATCGACTTCGATGATCTGCAAGCTCAGCGCAGCTACAAGCCGATGCCGGTTTACAGCCAATCGAAACTCGCTTGCCTGATGTTCGCCCTTGAATTGCAACGCCGCAGCAATGCTGCGGGCTGGGGCATCCAGAGCATCGCTGCCCATCCTGGCATTTCGCGCACCGATCTGTTGCCCAATGGCGCCGGCGCACGGAGCGTTCCGGGCATGGCTCGTCGTTATATGTGGTTCCTGTTCCAGCCGGCAGCGCAGGGGGCGTTGCCGACCCTCTTCGCCGCGACGTCACCGCAGGCTCAAGGCGGCGCCTATTACGGCCCGGACAGGCTCGGCGAAACACGCGGCTATCCGGCCATTGCCAAGGTTCCTGCGCAAGCACTGGATACGAGCGTCGCTGCGAGGCTGTGGATTGAGTCGCAAGGGCTTACGGAAGCGGTCTTTCGGTAAACCAGCCATGTACAAATACGTTGTCGTCGAACGGTCTGTACTGGGTCGGTGAGGCTAGATGCGTTCTATACTCTTGGCACCCATTGCGGCGATGAACAGGTCGCAATAAGGAGCCTGCCATGAATGACACTCAGAAACTGGCCGCCTTGCGCATCGTTTTGATCATCGTCGGTCTGATCGCCATATTCGCGATCTGGCCGCTGATGATCCTGTGGCCGTCCGGCTGGGCGTGGCACAGCGGCCATTCCCAGTACCCGCTGATGATCGTCGGCATCTATGCGACGCTCGGTGTGTTCTTGCTGATGGCGTCGCGCGATCCGATGAAACATTTGAGCCTGATCTGGTTCACCGTGTGGTCGAGCGTCGTGCACGGCGCGATCATGGCCGTGCAGTCTTTTGGCGTCGGGATGGACGGGACAAGCCACGTCGGCCATCTGGTGGGCGATGTGCCCGCGTTGTTCATCGTTGCGGCGGCGTTGGCCTTCTTCACGCCGCGGCGCAGCAATACGTAACCCGCGAGTGGACTGACTTCTGCCGAAAAGGCCTGCTTGGATGTGCACGAAATAATGCCCTGTGGATAACTTCCCCAGGGCATTTTCATTTTGTTTTTTTCATTTTCGCTGGCCTTACTGTTTCTCATCTGCGGGTGTATCGTATTCGCCTTTTGCGGACCTCCCGGTTCGCCGCAGATTCAATAGGTGGTTGTGTCCATGTCCTTTACCCGTCGCCAAATACTCGGTGGCCTGGCCGGTCTTGTTGTCGTTGGTGTGGGTGCAGGCGGTGCGTCGCGGTACTGGCTGGGCAAGCGGGCCGACGCCGAAGCCGGTCACGACTATGAACTGATCGCGGCGCCCCTGGACGTGGAACTGGTGGCCGGGCACAAGACCCAGGCCTGGGCGTTCGGCCCTTCGGCGCCGGGCACCGAGCTGCGGGTGCGCCAGGGCAAGTGGTTGCGGGTGCGCTTCATCAATCACCTGCCGGTCGCCACCACCATTCATTGGCACGGTATCCGTTTGCCGCTGGAGATGGACGGCGTACCGTACGTCTCGCAGTTGCCGGTGCTGCCGGGCGAGTATTTCGATTACAAATTCCGCGTGCCGGACGCCGGCAGTTACTGGTACCACCCCCATGTCAACAGCAGCGAAGAGCTGGGACGTGGGCTGGTGGGGCCGCTGATCATCGAAGAGCGTGAGCCCACCGGCTTCAAATACGAACAGACCCTGAGCCTCAAGAGCTGGCATGTGGATGAGCAGGGCGAGTTCGTCGCGTTCAGCATTCCCCGTGAAGCGGCCCGTGGCGGTACGGCCGGGCGGTTGGCGACCATCAACGGTGTGCCGCAGGCGGTGATCGACCTACCGGCCGGGCAGATCACCCGGGTGCGTTTGCTCAACCTCGACAACACCCTGACTTACCGTCTCAACATCCCAGGGGTTGAAGCGCAGATCTATGCGCTGGACGGCAACCCCATCGAACCGCGCCCGCTGGGCAAGGAATACTGGCTGGGCCCGGGCATGCGCATTTGCCTGGCGATCAAGGCGCCGCCGGCCGGCGAGGAATTGTCGTTGCGCAATGGCCCGGTGCGCCTGGGCACCTTGCGTTCGGTGCCCAACAGTGACGCCCCGACCCAATGGCCGCCAGCGCTGCCAGCCAACCCGGTGTCCGAGCCGGACCTGGCCAATGCCGAGAAACTCAACTTCAATTTCGAATGGGTCGGCTCGGTGTCGGTCAATGTCGACAACGGCAAGCCACCGAGCCTGTGGCAGATCAACGGCAAGGCCTGGGACATCACCGACAAGACCTGCGCCGACCGGCCGATCGCCACGCTGAAGAAAGGCCAGAGCTACATTTTCGAATTGAAGAACATGACTCAGTACCAGCATCCGATCCATTTGCACGGCATGAGCTTCAAGGTGATCGCGTCGAACCGGCACAAGGTCGTGCCGTATTTCACTGACACTTACTTGCTGGGCAAGAACGAACGGGCGCAGGTGGCGCTGGTGGCGGATAATCCAGGGGTGTGGATGTTCCACTGCCATGTGATCGACCACATGGAAACCGGCCTGATGGCCGCCATCGAGGTGGCGTGATGCGCCAGATTCGCCCCGCCAGGATCATCGACCGCAGTCGTGACCAGGACTTCATGCGCGAAGCCCTGGCCCTCGCCGCCCAAGGCGCCGCCCTGGGGGAAGTGCCGGTGGGCGCGGTGCTGGTGCAGGACGGCGAGATCATCGGGCGCGGCTTCAACTGCCCGATCAGCGGCCACGATCCCAGCGCCCATGCGGAAATGGTCGCCATCCGCGCTGCCGCCCAGGCGGTGAGCAACTATCGCCTGCCCGGCAGCACCCTGTATGTGACGCTGGAGCCGTGCAGCATGTGCGCCGGCCTCATCGTCCACTCGCGTATCGCCCGGGTCGTCTATGGCGCCCTGGAGCCCAAGGCTGGCATCGTGCAGAGCCAGGGGCAGTTTTTCAGCCAGGATTTCCTGAACCATCGGGTGATGTTCGAGGGCGGGGTGCTGGCCGAGGAGTGCAGTACGGTGCTGAGTGAGTTCTTCAAGGCCCGAAGAGCCAAAGCCCCGGACTAACACCGAGCCCTTGTGGGAGCGAGCTTGCTCGCGATAGCGGTGGGTCGGTCAACATTTGTCTTAACTGACCGTCCGTCATCGCGAGCAAGCTCGCTCCCACAGGGGTTGTGGTGTGTGGGCTAATTATTTGCGCGCCACAATCACCGCCCGCATCGGCGCCGGCAGCCCTTCGATGGTTTTGCTGTGGTCGGCGGGGTCGAGGAAATCACTCAATGACTGATACTTCATCCACTCGGTGCTGCGCTGTTCCTCCACGGTCGTCAGGCTCACGTCCACGCAACGCACGTCCCTGAACCCCGCGCGGCGCAGCCAGCGTTCCAGGGCCGGGACCGACGGCAGGAACCACACGTTGCGCATCTGCGCGTAGCGGTCCTCGGGCACCAGCACCTGGTGTTCGTCGCCTTCGATCACCAGGGTTTCCAAGACCAGTTCGCCGCCCTTGACCAGGCAATCCTTCAAGGCGAGCAAGTGTTCGATCGGCGAACGGCGATGGTAGAACACGCCCATGGAAAACACCGTGTCGAAGCCTTCCAGTTCCGCTGGCAGGGCCTCGAAGGGGAATGGCAAATGCCAGGCGTTGGGCTGCGACAGGTAGCGCTGTACCGCCTGGAACTGGCAGAAGAACAGCCAGTTGGGGTCGACGCCGATCACCGTGTCCGCCCCGGCGCCGAGCATGCGCCACATGTAGTAACCGTTGCCGCAGCCCACATCGAGGATGCGCTTGCCCGCAAGATCCAGGTGCGGAGCCACCCGCGACCACTTCCAGTCCGAGCGCCATTCGGTGTCCACGTGCACGCCGAACAGGTTGAAAGGCCCTTTGCGCCAGGGTGACAGGCCCATCAACGCGGTACGCATTTGCCCGCGGGTTTCGTCGGAACAATCGGTGTCGAGCGTCAGGCCATTCAGCAGGTCGACGGTGGTGGGTTGCAAAACCGGCAGCGCATCGAGGGCGCTTTGCCAGCGCTCCAGGTCGCCGTGGCCCTTTTCCATCTTGCTGTCGAGTTGCGTCTGCAGCGTCGCGGCCCAATCGGCCAGGGGCGTGCCGGCCAGATGGCGGGCGAGGGGAGACAGATCAATCATGGCAGGGCAATCAACGAGGCGAAGTTAAGACACTGGAACCACGGCACGACTTTCGAGAAGCCGGCCGCCAAGAGGCGCTCGCGGTGTTCTTCGAGGCTGTCGGGCTTCATGACGTTTTCGATGGCGCTGCGTTTCTGGGCAATCTCCAGCTCGCTGTAGCCGTTGGCGCGTTTGAACGCCACGTGCAGGTCGGTGAGCAGGGCGTGTTCCTCTGCATCGTTGAAACGCAATTTTTCCGACAGGATCAGGGCGCCACCGGGCAGCAACGACTGGCGGATGCGGCTCAACAGGGCGGTGCGCTGGTCCGGCGCGATGAATTGCAGAGTGAAATTCAGTGCCACCACCGAGGCTGGCTGGAACGTCAGGGCGAGGATATCGCCTTCGATCACTTCCACCGGCAGCAGCTCCTGGAACATCGAGTCCTGGCCGTTGAGGTATTCACGGCAGCGCTCGACCATGGCCGTCGAGTTATCCACCGCGATCACCCGGCAACCGTCGGTGCGCACATGGCGGCGCAGGGCCTGGGTCACCGCGCCCAGGGACGAGCCGAGGTCGTAGAGCACGCTGCCCGGCTGGGCGAACTGCGCGGCGAGCACGCCGAGGTTTTCGACGATGGTCGGGTAACCCGGCACCGAACGCTTGATCATGTCCGGAAACACCCGCACCACGTCCTCGTTGAAGGCGAAGTCCGGCACTTGGGCCAGGGGTTGGGCGAATAGGCGATCAGGGTCTTTGCTCACGGCGGTTCCAGCGGCATGGGTGGTGAAAAGGCCGGCATTTTAACCAAAAAACCAGTGGGAGCGAGCTTGCTCGCGATGGCGATGGTTCAGCCGGCCATAATGTTGACTGACAGACCGCTATCGCGAGCAAGCTCGCTCCCACATTATTTGGCTCAGTGTGGTTTTTGGGCGAACGCCGACGCGGTAATGCCCCATTGGCCCAGCCAATAACTGACGATGATCAGGTAAGGCGCGGCATGGAAGGGTTGCACGAACCGGTTGATGCCGATGAGGCTGTCGGAAAACACAAACGCCAGCGCCCCGGCGGCGGCCAGCCACGCCGAACGTTTGGGGACGTCGGTGCCCAGTCGTGCCAACGCCCGCCAGAGCATGGCGCTGATGACCAGGCCGTAGATCACCACCGGCACCAGCAACGGCCCGAGACCACTCGCCACCAGGATTGCCAGGAGCACCGCGCCGATGCCCAAGGCCAGGACCAAGGGCAGCAGCGCCGGTCGGCGGCAGTCGCTGAGGTAGGCTTTCAGGTAGGCCAGGTGCGCCAGCAGAAACGCACCAAGGCCGAACACGAACAGATCCCCCGGCCAGGCCAGCAACACATCGCCCATCAGCGAAAAAATCAGCCCGAGGCTGATCCAGCGCCGATATTCGCTGGGCGGCGCATCGTGCAGCCAGCCGAGCAGGGCCAGCACCGGCATGGGCTTGACCAGCAGGCACAGCAGCGTGGCATGCATGGCCAGGCCGTACAGGTAGGTGGCCGCACCCATCAGTGCGAGGATCAGCCAACCCACGGTCAGTTCACCGCGATAGCGCAGTCAAAGGTTTCCACGGGCGGTACTTCCGGCGCCCAAGGTTGTTGATAAGTCAGGCGCAAGCGCCCGGTGCCGGTGCTGAACGCCTGGAAGCGCCAGGTCGAGACACCCGCGGCGCCAACGATGCCGGCGTCTTCCGGGTTGCGATAAACCTCCGGCCCCAAGCCCTTCAACACGCCACCGGCCGAATCCTGGATCGCCCAGCGATAACCGGTGCTGGGGTTGCTGGGCAGGCTCAGGATCAGGCTCTGTCCGTTATTGAGCCTCACGGGGCACTGGCTCAGTTTCTCCACGGTCACGTTGTTGCTGGTTTGCGTGGCGCAAGCGCTCAGCAGGGCGAGGCTGAGGGGGACGAGCAGGCGAGTGGGGGACATAAGGGCAACGGCTCCGGCATTCACGACGAACGGCGAGCATAACCGAAGATGCTACTGGGTGTGTCAGGTGGGGATGTGTTGTTGCTGATGGCGCCATCGCGAGCAAGCTCGCTCCCACAGGGTTTGGTGTGGATCACAAATGCTGTGAACATCACAAATCCCCTGTGGGAGCGAGCTTGCTCGCGATCAGGCCGGCACAGCCGCTACAAAACCCTCAGAACAACACCTTTGCCACATCCGCAAACCGCTTGGCAAAGTGCACCGTCACCCCTTCCTTGAGGTAGTCCGGCAATTCCTCGAAGTTGCCCCGGTTGGCTTCTGGCAGGATCAGTTCGTTGATTTTCTGCCGGCGCGCCGCGATGACCTTCTCGCGTACGCCGCCAATTGGCAAGACGTGCCCGGTGAGGGTCAGTTCGCCGGTCATGGCCACGCCTTTTTTCGGCGGCTGGTTGCGGGCCAGGGACAGCAGGGCACTGGCCATGGTCACGCCGGCGCTCGGGCCGTCCTTGGGTGTGGCGCCTTCCGGTACGTGCAGGTGGACGAAGGCCTCGTCAAAAAACTTCGGATCGCCGCCGAATTGCTTCAGGTGCGAACTGACGTAGCTGTGGGCGATCTCCGCCGACTCCTTCATCACCTCTCCCAGTTGCCCGGTCAGCTTGAAGCCGCGATTGAGGGTGTGGATGCGCGTCGCTTCGATCGGCAAGGTCGCACCGCCCATGCTGGTCCAGGCCAGGCCGGTAATCACGCCGATGCCGGACAACACCTGCTCGTTGCGGAACACGGGTTTGCCCAGGGAGGCCTCGAGGTCCTTCGGCCCGAGCTTGATCACCGCTTTCGGGTCGTCGATCAGCTTCATCACCGCCTTGCGCACCAGTTTGCCCAGCTGTTTCTCCAGCTGTCGCACCCCGGCCTCACGGGCGTAACCGTCGATCAGGGCCTTGAGGGCGCTGTCGTTGATGCTCAGGCTGCCCTTGGACACACCGGCCTTGGCCAGTTGCTTGGGCCACAGGTGGCGCTTGGCGATGGCGACTTTTTCTTCGGTGATGTAGCCCGACAGGCGGATCACTTCCATCCGGTCCAGCAGCGGGCCGGGGATCGAGTCCAGGGTATTGGCGGTGCACACGAAGAGCACCTTGGACAGGTCCATGCGCAAATCCAGGTAATGATCGAGAAACTCGACGTTCTGCTCCGGATCGAGGGTCTCCAGCAAGGCCGAGGCCGGGTCGCCCTGGTAGCTTTGGCCCATCTTGTCGATTTCGTCGAGCATGATCACCGGGTTCATCACTTCGACATCCTTGAGCGCCTGCACCAGCTTGCCCGGCTGGGCACCGATGTAGGTGCGTCGATGGCCCTTGATCTCGGCTTCATCACGCATGCCGCCGACGCTGAAGCGATAGAACGGCCGGCCCAGGGATTCGGCGATGGACTTGCCGACGCTGGTCTTGCCCACGCCCGGCGGGCCCACCAGCAGCACGATGGAACCGCTGATCTCGCCTTTGTAGGCACCGACTGCGAGGAATTCGAGGATGCGGTCCTTGATGTCGTCCAGGCCGGCGTGGTGCTGATCGAGCACCTTGCGCGCATGCTTGAGGTCGAGTTTGTCCTGGCCATACACGCCCCACGGCACCGAAGTCGCCCAATCCAGGTAATTGCGGGTGACGGCGTATTCCGGCGAGCCGGTTTCCAGGATCGAGAGTTTGTTCATCTCCTCTTCGATACGCTTCTGCGCCTGGGCCGACAGCACTTTGCCTTCCAGTCGCTGTTCGAATTGTTCGATGTCGGCGCTACGGTCGTCCTTGGTCAGCCCCAGTTCCTGCTGGATGACCTTGAGTTGCTCCTTGAGGAAGAACTGGCGCTGGTGTTCGCCGATCTTGTTGTTGACCTCGGCGGAAATTTCTTTCTGCAGCCGCGCCACTTCGACTTCCTTGCGCAGCATCGGCAGCACTTTTTCCATGCGCTTGAGCATGGGCACGCAGTCGAGCACTTCCTGCAGCTCATTGCCGGTGGCGGAGGTGAGCGCGGCGGCGAAGTCGGTCAGCGGCGAAGGGTCGTTGGGGCTGAAGCGGTTGAGGTAGTTCTTCAGCTCTTCGCTGTACAGCGGATTGAGCGGCAGCAGTTCCTTGATCGCGTTGATCAGCGCCATCCCGTAGGCCTTGACCTCGTCGGTTGGCTCGCTCGGCTGGTGCGGGTATTCGACTTCCACCAGGTACGGTGGGCGATGGTGCTTGAGCCAGGTGCGGATGCGCACGCGGGTCAGGCCCTGGGCGACGAATTGCAGCTTGCCGCCTTCCCGGCTGGCGTGATGGACCTTCACCAGCGTGCCGTACAGCGGCAGTTTCGAGGTATCGAAATGGCGCGGGTCTTCCTGGGGCGTGTCCATGAAGAACAGGGCCAGGGAGTGGTGATCGGACTTGGCCACCAGTTCCAGGGTCTCGGCCCACGGTTCTTCGTTGACGATGACCGGCAACACCTGGGCCGGGAAGAAGGGGCGATTGTGAATGGGGATGATGTAGACCTTGTCCGGCAGGTTCTGGCCGGGCAGCGCCAGGCCAGTGCCGGAGGACGTGTGTTCGATGTGTTCGGAATCAGCGTAGTCGTTAGTGGCTTCAGTAGAGTGCTGGTCGCTCATGGGGCACCTGCGCAATGGGGTATGGGTCTTAGATGGGGCAGGTGGGGGGTGGTTTCAATGGTGGGCGATTGTTAACGGTTATTTCATTGGCCGGTTTACCCAATAGGAGCTGCCGAGCGAAGCGAAGCTGCGATCTTTCCTCTGACGCTTGAGTCTCAAGTGAAAGATCAAAAGATCGCAGCCTGCGGCAGCTCCTACGAGAGGCGCGTCAGGCGACCCGGTTCAAGTCGTTGTGGCGCGTTTCCTTCAGGCACAGTACGGCGATGACGCTGAGCAGCGCGGCTGCTGAAACATAGCCTCCGACATAGCTCAAGCCGCCCATCGCCACCAGTTTCTGGGCGAAGAACGGTGCCGCCGAGGCGCCGACGATACCGCCCAGGTTGTAGGCCGCCGAGGCGCCGGTATAGCGCACGTGAGTCGGAAACAGTTCCGGCAGCAAGGCGCCCATGGGGGCGAAGGTCACCCCCATCAGGAACAGCTCGATGCACAGGAACAGCGCCACGCCGCCGGTCGAGCCGTGGGTCAGCAACGGTTCCATGAGGAAACCCGAGGCAATCGCCAGCAGGCCGCCGATGATCAAGATCGGTTTGCGCCCGTAGCGGTCGCTGGCCCAGGCGGACAACGGCGTAGCGGCGGCCATGAACAGTACGGCGAAGCACAGCAGGCCCAGGAAGGTCTCGCGGCTGTAGCCGAGGGTGGACACGCCGTAGCTCAGGGAAAACACCGTCGAGATGTAGAACAGCGCGTAACACACCACCATCGCTGCCGCGCCCAGCAAGGTCGGCGCCCAGTATTGGCCGAACAGCTCGACCAATGGCACTTTGACCCGCTCCTGGCGGGCCATGGCATTGGCGAACACTGGGGTTTCATGGAGCTTGAGCCGCACGTAGAGGCCGACGATCACCAGCACGGCACTGAGCAGGAACGGAATCCGCCAGCCCCAGGCGCGGAACTGCTCGTCATCCAGGCTCATGGCCAGGGTCAGGAACAGCCCGTTGGCCGCCAGGAAGCCGATGGAAGGCCCCAGTTGGGGGAACATGCCGAACCAGGCGCGCTTGCCCTTGGGCGCGTTCTCGGTGGCCAGCAGCGCCGCTCCGCCCCATTCGCCCCCCAACCCCAGGCCCTGGCCGAATCGCAGCAGGCACAGCAGGATCGGCGCCCAGGCACCAATGCTGGCGTAGCCGGGCAGCACGCCAATAAGCGTGGTGCACACCCCCATCAGCAGCAGGGAGGCCACCAGCGTCGACTTGCGGCCGATCCGGTCGCCGAAATGGCCGAACAGCGCAGAACCCAGCGGACGGGCGAGGAAGGCGATGCCGAACGTCAGGAATGACGACAGCATCTGTGCCGTGCCTGAGGTTTGTGGGAAGAACACCGGCCCGATCACCAGGGCCGCCGCCGTGGCATAGACGTAGAAGTCGTAGAACTCGATGGCAGTGCCGATGAAACTCGCGGTCGCCACGCGAGTGGCCGAGTTGGTCGGCTGGGCAGGCACAGCCTCGTTGCAGGTAGCGGTCGTCATGCGGTTATCCCTGACAGTCATGTGCTCCGTTGGAGCGAATTATTATGGTCGAACGCCCAGGGATGGGGGCGGGTATCCCGTCGCTGTTTCGGGTAGGAACAGTCCCAGGGCTGATGCGGATTTTGTCGATGGTCTGGCCGGAACCGACCGGGCGCGGGGTAGGCACGGGGTTCGGGCGGAGCTGGGTAAGCGGGTTGAGTATAGGAAGGGGGCTAATGAATCAACAATACCTGTTGACGCCGAAACGAGCTTTTGTGGCGAGGGGATTTATCCCCGTTGGACTGCGAAGCAGTCCCAAAAAGACGTTGCGCCGAATCTGAGGCAACTGACTAACAGTTTGGGGCCGCTGCGCGACCCAACGGGGATAAATCCCCTCGCCACAACTGTGTTTCACTTTGGGACTGTTGGGAACTAAGAGGTGGCAGGCACCGAACTGTTATGCCACGCCAACACCTGGCTGACGCGGTTGTCCACGGTCTCGATGATTTCCAGCCGATAACGCCCGATTTTCAGGCAGACCGGGCTTTCGGGGATGGTTTCCAGGGCTTCGGTCACCAGCCCGTTGAGGGTCTTGGGGCCGTCGCAAGGCAGATGCCAGCCCAGGGTTCTGTTCAATTCGCGGATCGACGCCGCGCCATCGATCATCAGGCGGCCATCGGGCTGGGGATGGACGTGGGGGTTGTCGAGGCTGTGCTGGCTCTCGAATTCGCCGACGATTTCTTCGAGGATGTCTTCCAGGGTGACGATGCCCAGTACTTCGCCGTATTCGTCCACCACCATGCCCAGGCGCCGCTGCTGCTTGTGGAAATTCAGCAGTTGCAGCTGCAAGGGTGTGCTTTCGGGCACGAAGTAGGGTTCATGGGAGGCGGCCAGCAGCGCTTCCTTGGTCAGGCTCGCGTCCGCCAGCAGGTGACGGATCTGGCGGGTGTTGAGCACCGCTTCGACCTGGTTGATATCGCTGTGGAACACCGGCAGGCGCGTTCGTCGGTTCAGGCGCAACTGTTCGATGATCTCGCCGATGGGGTCGTCGAGGTTGATCCCATCGACCTCGCTGCGGGGCACGAGGATATCGTTGACGGTGATGTTGTCCAGGGCGTGGATGCCGGAAATCGGATGCAGCCGGCCACTGCCTTGCTCTGACTCCTGCTCGCTGCGTGGTGGCGCGGGCATTTCGTCGTCGCTCTGCTGCACCATGCCGGGCTTGCGGGCAAATGGACGCAGCAACAACTGACTGGTGCCATTCAACAGCCAGGCAAAGGGATAGAGGATCTTCAATGGTATGCCCAGCAAGGTATTACCCAGTGCCAGTACCGCGTCGGGCTGGCGGCTGGCCAGGGTGCGCGGCAGGTAGTCGGCGAACACCAGCAGGGCGGCGCTGGTGCCGAGCCAGGCGACCCAGGGGCCGTTTTCCAGCCAGGTAAAAATCGCCAGCAAGGTGCCGATGACCACGGCCAGGGCGCGACAGAGGGTATTGCACAGGATCAGGCTGGGCAGCGGGAAGCTCAATGTCGCCAGTGGTTTGTCACTGGCGCGCGAAGCCGTGCGCTGCGCCAGCAGGTATTGCTGGGCGGCTTCGATGGCCGTGAACAGGGCCGACCAGAGGATCAGCACCACCAGCACGGCGAACAACGGCGCTACGGGCAACGTATCCATCAGGGCCGTCCGTCAGATATGCAGGATGTATTCACGGACCAGCTTGCTGCCGAAGTACGCCAGCATCAGCAGGCAGAAACCGGCCAGGGTCCAGCGAATCGCTTTGTGCCCACGCCAGCCGAGGCGGTTGCGGCCCCACAGCAGCACGCTGAAGACCACCCACGCCAGGCAGGCCAGCAGGGTCTTGTGCACCAGGTGCTGGGCGAACAGGTTCTCGACGAACAACCAGCCGGAGATCAATGACAGCGACAGCAGACTCCAGCCGGCCCAGAGGAAACCGAACAACAGGCTTTCCATGGTTTGCAGCGGCGGGAAGTTGCGGATCAGCCCGGAGGGGTGCTTGTTCTTGAGCTGGTGATCCTGCACCAGCAGCAACAGGGCCTGGAACACGGCGATGGTGAACAGGCCGTAGGCGAGGATCGACAGCAGGATGTGGGCGAGGATGCCCGGCTCTTCGTCGATGATCTGCACGGTGCCCGACGGCGCGAACTGCGCCAGCAACACCGTGGCCAGCCCCAGTGGGAACAGCAGCACCAGCAGGTTTTCCACCGGGATGCGCGAGCAGGCCAGCAACGTCAGGGCGATCACGGCGACGGCGATCAGGCTGGCGGCGTTGAAGAAATCCAGGCCCAGGCCGATCGGCGTCATCAGGTGGGTATAAAGGCTGGCCGCGTGGCCGAGCACCGCCAGCACGCCAAGCGTGACCAGCAGGCGTTTGTTCGCCTTGGCACCGGTGGCCAGGCGGGTGCCTTGATAGAAGGTCGCAGCGGCATAAAGGCAAGCGGCGGCGAGGGTGGCAAGCAAGCTGGGTGACAAGGGGAGCATAAATCCTGTTAGGCAAGCCCGAAAGGCGCTGAGTTTGGCATAGAACCCCCTCCACACGAAAGACCACAGCAGGTGTACGCCGCACGCTTCTTCGCTATAATCCGCGACCTGCCCACGCCGCAGGCTCGCCGAGCACATTTTTCACGGTCTGGGCCGCCATTATCCCGGTCTCATCTGGGCCTGAAAGGATCGCGCATGTTTGAAAACCTAACCGACCGTCTCTCGCAGACGCTGCGCCATGTCACCGGCAAGGCGAAACTGACCGAAGACAACATCAAAGACACCCTGCGCGAAGTGCGCATGGCGTTGCTCGAAGCCGACGTCGCCCTGCCGGTGGTCAAGGACTTCGTCAATTCGGTCAAGGAACGCGCCGTCGGCACCGAAGTGTCGCGCAGCCTGACGCCGGGCCAGGCGTTCGTGAAGATCGTCCAGGCCGAGCTCGAAAGCCTGATGGGCGTCGCCAACGAAGACCTGAACCTCGCCGCCGTACCGCCAGCGGTGGTGCTGATGGCCGGTCTGCAGGGCGCGGGCAAGACCACGACGGCCGGCAAGCTGGCGCGCTTCCTTAAAGAGCGCAAGAAGAAGTCGGTGATGGTGGTGTCGGCGGACATCTACCGTCCGGCGGCGATCAAGCAGCTGGAAACCCTGGCCAACGACATCGGCGTGACGTTTTTCCCGTCCGACCTGAGCCAGAAGCCGGTGGACATCGCCCAGGCGGCTATTAAGGAAGCGAAGCTCAAGTTCATCGACGTGGTCATCGTCGATACCGCCGGTCGCCTGCACATCGATGAAGAGATGATGGGCGAGATCAAGGCGCTGCATGCCGCGATCAACCCGGTGGAAACCCTGTTCGTGGTCGATGCCATGACCGGCCAGGACGCGGCCAACACCGCCAAGGCGTTCGGTGATGCACTGCCGCTGACCGGCGTGATCCTGACCAAAGTCGACGGTGACGCCCGTGGCGGTGCCGCGCTGTCGGTACGGGCCATCACGGGCAAGCCGATCAAGTTCATCGGCATGGGCGAGAAGAGCGAAGCGCTCGAGCCGTTCCACCCCGAGCGTATCGCCTCGCGCATCCTCGGCATGGGCGACGTGCTCAGCCTGATCGAGCAGGCCGAGCAGACCCTCGACAAGGACAAGGCCGACAAACTGGCCAAGAAGCTGAAGAAGGGCAAGGGCTTCGACCTCGAAGACTTCCGCGACCAGCTACAACAAATGAAGAACATGGGCGGCCTTGGCGGCCTCATGGACAAACTGCCGAACATCGGTGGCGTGAACCTGGCGCAGATGGGCAATGCCCAGGGCGCGGCTGAAAAGCAGTTCAAGCAGATGGAAGCGATCATCAACTCCATGACCCCGGCCGAGCGCCGCGACCCTGAGCTGATCAGCGGTTCGCGCAAGCGCCGCATCGCCATGGGTTCCGGCACCCAGGTGCAGGACATCGGTCGCTTGATCAAGCAACACAAGCAGATGCAGAAGATGATGAAGAAATTCTCCGCCAAGGGCGGGATGGCCAAGATGATGCGCGGCATGGGCGGTATGTTGCCCGGCGGCGGCATGCCGAAAATGTAAAGAATCTGCGCCGGCTGTCGTGCCGGCGTTGCCCCGCACGGATGCGGGGATCTCCAGCAAACCCGTGCTATGCGGGAGCTGACCTGCCGTTTTTCATGACGGCTCTATGGCAAATCTTGATCGCATGGCGCATGGCGCCGGAAAAAGACATTTGCAAAAGTCCGGATATTCCTTAGAATATGCGGCCTTTCGGGCACCTATGCCCGCTGTGCATTTAGATTTGCAGCACCGACTACAGGAACGATGTTCACATGCTAACAATCCGTCTTGCCCTTGGCGGCTCCAAAAAGCGCCCGTTTTACCACCTGACCGTAACCGACAGCCGCAACCCGCGTGACGGTTCCCACAAGGAGCAGGTTGGTTTCTTCAACCCTGTTGCCCGTGGTCAGGAAGTTCGTCTGTCCGTGAACCAAGAGCGCGTAGCCTACTGGCTGAGCGTTGGTGCACAACCTTCTGAGCGCGTTGCTCAGTTGTTGAAGGAATCGGCTAAGGCTGCGGCCTGAGCAATATGAACGCGACGCCAAAAGATGCTGATGATTTGATCGTTGTCGGCAAGATCTATTCTGTACATGGCGTTCGCGGCGAAGTGAAGGTGTATTCCTTTACTGATCCGATCAAGAACCTGTTGGACTACAAAACCTGGACGCTCAAGCGCGAAGGTAGCGTGAAACAGGTGGAGCTGGTCAGCGGACGCGGGAACGACAAGTTCCTGGTCGCGAAGCTCAAGGGTCTCGATGATCGTGAAGAAGCGCGTCTTCTGGCCGGTTATGAGATCTGCGTGCCGCGCAACCTGTTCCCTGAACTGACCGACGGCGAGTACTACTGGTACCAGTTGGTGGGTCTGAAGGTCATCGACCATCTCGGGCAATTGCTCGGGAAAATCGATCACCTGCTCGAGACCGGTTCGAACGATGTCATGGTGGTCAAGCCTTGCGTCGGCAGCCTGGATGATCGCGAACGCCTGTTGCCCTATACCGAGCAATGCGTGTTGGCCGTCGACCTTGCCGCAGGCGAGATGAAGGTGGAATGGGATGCGGATTTCTAAACGTGGCTAATTTGCGCGTTGAAGTCATTACATTGTTTCCCGAGATGTTTTCCGCCATCAGCGAGTACGGCATAACCAGCCGCGCGGTGAAACAGGAGCTGTTGCAGCTCACCTGTTGGAATCCGCGGGACTACACCACGGATCGGCATCACACTGTGGACGATCGCCCGTTTGGCGGTGGTCCGGGCATGGTGATGAAGATCAAGCCCCTGGAAGATGCGCTGGTTCAGGCCAGGACGGCAGCCGGGGAGGGTGCGAAGGTGATCTACCTGTCGCCCCAAGGCCGCCAGCTGACTCAGTCGGCGGTACGCGAGCTGGCGAAATCGGATGCATTGATCCTGATTGCCGGCCGTTATGAAGGCATTGACGAGCGTTTCATTGAAGCTCATGTCGATGAAGAGTGGTCGATTGGCGACTATGTACTGTCTGGCGGCGAGCTGCCGGCGATGGTCCTGATCGATGCGGTTACACGACTGCTGCCTGGAGCTTTAGGGCATGCAGATTCCGCTGAGGAAGATTCCTTTACGGATGGTCTGCTGGATTGCCCGCACTACACCCGACCGGAGGTGTATGCGGATCAGCGTGTTCCCGACGTGTTGCTAAGTGGCAACCACGCGCACATCCGGCGTTGGCGTTTGCAGCAGTCCCTTGGTCGGACCTACGAACGACGCGCCGATCTTCTGGAAAGCCGCTCGCTTTCTGGAGAAGAGAAGAAGCTGCTCGAGGAATACATCCGCGAGCGGGACGATAGTTAACAACGTATCGATGGTGAGTCCGACGACTCGCCTTAGGAGCACAGCATGACTAACAAAATCATCCTTGCACTCGAAGCAGAGCAGATGACCAAAGAAATCCCTACCTTTGCCCCAGGCGACACCATTGTCGTTCAGGTGAAAGTGAAGGAAGGTGACCGTTCCCGTCTGCAAGCGTTCGAAGGCGTCGTTATCGCCAAGCGTAACCGTGGCGTGAACAGTGCATTCACCGTTCGTAAAATCTCCAACGGTGTTGGCGTAGAGCGTACTTTCCAGACCTACAGCCCGCAAATCGACAGCATGGCTGTCAAGCGTCGCGGTGACGTACGTAAAGCCAAGCTGTACTACCTGCGTGACCTGTCGGGTAAAGCAGCTCGCATCAAGGAAAAACTGGCTTAAGTCCAGCTTCCGATGCAAAAAAAGCAGCCTGCGGGCTGCTTTTTTGTTGCCTGCGATTTGCGCTTTGAGCACCCTGCATGGCTTCATTTTCCATTTCGATGCCGTGTGTGCCCGCATCCTTCAAGAGTTCTTATGCCAGCCATCGATCATCCGCTGATAGACCAGTTTCTCGACGCCCTGTGGCTGGAGAAGGGCCTGTCCGATAACACCCGCGATGCCTACCGCAGCGACCTGGCGTTGTTCAACGGCTGGTTGCAGGAAAATCACCTGGAACTGGTCAATGCCGGCCGCGAGTTGATCCTCGATCACTTGGCGTGGCGCCTGGAGCAGAACTACAAACCCCGCTCGACCGCGCGGTTTCTCTCCGGTCTGCGTGGGTTTTATCGCTATTTGCTGCGGGAAAAGCTGATTGCGGTAGACCCGACCTTGCGCGTGGAAATGCCGCAACTGGGGCGTCCGCTGCCCAAGTCCCTGTCGGAAGCCGATGTGGAAGCGCTGCTGGCGGCACCCGATCTCAGCGAGGCCATCGGTCAGCGCGACCGGGCCATGTTGGAAGTCCTGTATGCCTGTGGCTTGCGCGTCACCGAGTTGATCAGCTTGACGCTGGAACAGGTCAACCTGCGCCAGGGCGTGCTGCGGGTGATGGGCAAGGGCAGCAAGGAGCGGCTGGTGCCGATGGGCGAGGAAGCGATTGTCTGGGTCGAGCGTTATATGCGCGATGCCCGTCATGAATTGCTGGGCGGGCGCCCCAGCGATGTGCTGTTCCCCAGCTTGCGCGGCGAGCAGATGACTCGCCAGACGTTCTGGCACCGCATCAAGCACCAGGCCAAGGTGGCCGGGATCAATAAATCCCTCTCGCCCCACACCTTGCGCCATGCCTTCGCCACACACCTGCTCAATCACGGTGCCGACTTGCGGGTGGTGCAGATGCTGCTGGGCCATAGCGACCTGTCCACCACCCAGATCTATACCCACGTCGCCCGGGCGCGGTTGCAGGACTTGCATGCCAAACACCACCCTCGTGGCTGACATCTGCCGCGGTGTTGTCAATGCTGACGCCATCGCGAGCAAGCTCGCTCCCACATTTTGGAGCGGTGCCGGACCGCAATTGCGTGTCCACCACAAATCCCTGTGGGAGCGAGCTTGCTCGCGATGACGGCGTGTCAGCCGACATCAATCCTGTGTGTGCTTACAAAAGCGTCGTGCGTCAGCGGCATTCGGCCACGCCAGCCTTATGTGGTAGGCTTTGCCGGTTTGCACAGTGGGCGGTTGGAACCCGAATCTGCGGGTCGGCGTTTCCCGTCTCATTTGTTCGCCTCAGGAGTCCCCATGCGTTTGATCCAGATGTTCACCGCCGCCGCCATTGCGTTGGCCAGCACCTTCGCTGTCGCCGATGACGCGGCCGACAAGGCTATCCGCAAAAGCCTGGAAAACCTCCAGCTCGAAGTGCCGATCGAAGCCATCTCGGCCAGCCCCATGGCCGGCCTGTATGAGGTCAAGCTCAAGGGCAGCCGCGTGCTGTACGCCAGCGCCGACGGTCAGTACATCGTCCAGGGCAACCTGTTCGAGCTCAAGGACGGCAAGCCGGTCAACCTCACCGAGATGACCGAGCGCCAGGGCATTTCCAAGTTGATCAACGGCATTCCGGTCGCTGAAACCGTGGTTTACCCGGCGATCGGCGAAACCAAGTCCCACATCACCGTGTTCACCGACACCACCTGTCCGTATTGCCACAAGCTGCACGCCGAAGTGCCGGAGCTGAACAAGCGCGGCATCGAAGTGCGCTATGTGGCGTTCCCACGCCAGGGCCTGGGCTCGCCGGGCGATGAGCAGTTGCAGGCGGTCTGGTGCTCCAAGGACAAGAAAGCGGCCATGGACAAGATGGTCGACGGCAAGGAAATCAAGGCCGCCAAGTGCGAGAATCCGGTTTCCAAGCAGTTTGCGCTCGGACAGTCAATAGGCGTGAACGGTACGCCGGCGATTGTTTTGGCCGATGGTCAGGTAATTCCGGGCTACCAGCCGGCGCCACAAGTGGCCAAACTGGCCCTGGGCGCGAAATGAACATGGGCGGTCCGCTTTTGAAGATCACGGCTCGGCGAACACATTCGTCGGGCCGTTAAACACAGAGCCGCGTTGCTGCGCGGCTGTATTTCACGGCCGACCTTGCGTCGGCCGTTTCATGGGGAGTCAAGAGTGAATCCGGTCAAAGTAGGCATCTGTGGGTTAGGTACCGTCGGTGGCGGCACCTTCAACGTACTTCAGCGCAACGCCGAGGAAATTTCTCGTCGTGCCGGGCGTGGGATCGAAGTGGCACAAATTGCCACGCGCACGCCAAAGCCTCAGTTCCAGACGACCGGTATTGCGATTACCAACGATGTCTTCGAAGTGGCCACGAACCCTGAGATCGACATCGTCATAGAGCTGTTGGGCGGCTATACCGTTGCCCGCGAGCTGGTACTCAAGGCCATCGAGAATGGCAAGCATGTGGTCACCGCGAACAAGGCGCTTATCGCCGTTCACGGTAATGAGATTTTCGCCAAGGCCCGCGAGAAGGGCGTGATCGTGGCATTCGAAGCCGCCGTGGCCGGTGGTATCCCGGTGATCAAGGCGATCCGCGAGGGCCTGTCGGCCAACCGCATCAACTGGGTGGCGGGGATCATCAACGGCACCGGTAACTTCATCCTCACCGAGATGCGCGAGAAGGGTCGCACCTTCGAAGACGTGCTCGCCGAAGCCCAGGCCCTGGGCTACGCCGAGGCCGATCCGACGTTCGACGTGGAAGGCATCGACGCAGCGCACAAGCTGACGATCCTGGCGTCCATTGCGTTCGGCATTCCGTTGCAGTTCGACAAGGCCTACACCGAAGGCATCACCAAGCTGACCACTGCTGACGTGAACTACGCCGAAGCCTTGGGCTACCGCATCAAGCACCTGGGCGTGGCGCGCAGCACCGCCAGCGGCATCGAGCTGCGTGTGCACCCGACCCTGATCCCGGCCGACCGCCTGATCGCCAACGTCAACGGCGTGATGAACGCGGTGATGGTCAACGGCGATGCCTCTGGCTCGACGTTGTTCTATGGCGCGGGCGCGGGCATGGAACCGACGGCCTCTTCGGTCATTGCTGACCTGGTGGACGTGGTTCGCGCCATGACCTCGGACCCGGAAAACCGTGTGCCGCACCTGGCCTTCCAGCCGGATTCGCTATCGGCGCACCCGATTCTTCCGATCGAGGCGTGCGAAAGCTCCTACTACCTGCGCATCCAGGCCAAGGATCATCCGGGCGTGCTGGCCCAAGTGGCGAGTATCCTCTCGGAACGCGGCATCAACATCGAGTCGATCATGCAGAAGGAAGTCGAGGAACACGACGGCCTGGTGCCAATGATCCTGCTGACCCACCGCGTGGTCGAGCAGAACATCAACGACGCGATTGCCGCGCTGGAAGCGCTCCAGGGTGTCGTTGGGCCGGTGGTCCGTATCCGCGTCGAACATTTGAATTAATTTAGCGGCAAGTTATAAGCTGCAAGCCGCAACTAGAAGCCGAGCCGCTTTGACTTGACGCTTGCCGCTTGACCTTGAAGCTCAAACCGAAGGTTTGCCAAAAAATGCGCTATATCAGCACCCGCGGCCAGGCACCGGCCCTGAATTTCGAAGATGTCCTCCTGGCCGGCCTGGCCACGGATGGCGGTCTCTACGTGCCGGAAAACCTGCCGCGCTTCACCCAGGAGGAAATCGCCTCCTGGGCCGGCCTGCCGTACCACGAGCTGGCGTTCCGGGTCATGCGCCCGTTCGTCACCGGCAGCATTCCGGACGCCGATTTCAAAAAGATCCTGGAAGAGACCTATGGGGTCTTTTCCCACAATGCCATCGCACCGCTGCGCCAGCTCAACGGTAACGAATGGGTCATGGAGCTGTTCCACGGCCCGACCCTGGCGTTCAAGGACTTCGCCCTGCAACTGCTCGGTCGCCTGCTGGACTACGTGCTGCAAAAGCGTGGCGAGCGCGTGGTGATCGTCGGTGCCACCTCTGGCGACACCGGTTCGGCGGCCATCGAAGGCTGCAAGCATTGCGAAAACGTCGATATTTTCATCCTGCACCCGCACAACCGGGTCTCGGAAGTGCAGCGTCGCCAGATGACGACGATTTTCGGCGATAACATCCACAACATCGCCATCGAAGGCAACTTCGATGACTGCCAGGAAATGGTCAAGGCCAGCTTCGCAGACCAGAGCTTCCTCAAGGGCACGCGGCTGGTGGCGGTGAACTCGATCAACTGGGCGCGGATCATGGCCCAGATCGTCTATTACTTCCACGCGGCCCTGCAATTGGGCGGTCCGGCCCGTTCCGTATCGTTCTCGGTGCCGACCGGCAACTTCGGCGATATCTTCGCCGGTTACCTGGCGCGCAACATGGGGCTGCCGATCAACCAATTGATCGTCGCCACCAACCGCAACGACATCCTGCACCGCTTCATGAGCGGCAATCAGTACGTCAAGGAAACCCTGCACGCCACGCTGTCGCCTTCGATGGACATCATGGTGTCGTCGAACTTCGAGCGCCTGCTGTTCGACCTGCACGGTCGCAACGGTGCGGCGATTGCCGGGCTGATGGACAGCTTCCGCCAGGGCGGCGGTTTCAGCGTCGAGCCCGAGCGCTGGACCGAAGCCCGCAAGTTGTTCGACTCCCTGGCCGTGGACGATGAGCAGACCTGCGAAACCATCGCCGAGGTGTTCGCCCAGAGCGGCGAACTGCTCGACCCGCACACGGCCATCGGCGTCAGGGCGGCCCGTGAATGCCGTCGCAGCCTGGACCTCCCGATGGTGATCCTGGGCACGGCTCACCCGGTCAAGTTCCCGGAAGCGGTGGAGAAAGCCGGTGTAGGAAAAGCGCTCGAACTGCCTGCGCATCTTTCTGATTTGTTTGAGCGAGATGAGCGTTGCACCGTGTTGCCCAACGACTTGAAAGCCGTGCAGGCCTTTGTCAGCCAGCATGGCAATCGCGGCAAGCCACTCTGACCGGGTAAACCTGTCACATTTTGAAGCCCGTCTCCTGACGGGCTTTCTTGTTTCTGCATGCCAAACTGGCCGGGTTTTCGCCCTTGGAGGGATGGGCGAGTCATCTCGAAGGAAATGCAGATGTCGTTTTTTATCAAAGGCAAACCAGCCCTGGGCTGGGTAATGGGCCTGGCCCTGATGTACTGGACGCAGGGAGGCAACGCGGCGCAGTTGGCGGCTTTCGAAACACCCCCGCCCAACCCTGTCGAACGGCTGGTGCTGGACGCGCAGGAGTTGAAATGGATCAAGGAGAACCCCCGGGTCATCGTGGCCACGATGCAGTTTCCGTTGTACCTGTTCAAGAATGAACAGGGGCAGTGGAATGGGCTGAACCACGACGTTCTCCAGCGCATCGCTCACATGACCGGCCTTGAGTTCGTGCATCGGGAATCGTTCTCCCCCGGCGAGTTGCTGACCATGCTGGAAAATGGCGAAGCCGACATGACGACCCTGCTGGCGATGAATGAAGAGCGTCGGGACTTCCTGAGTTTCAGCCATGCATTCGGTGGTTCCGGTTGGGTCTTCGTCGGCCGTGACGGGGAGTCGTCCCTGCATTCGCTCGAGCAGCTCGAAGGCAAGGTCCTGGCACTGCCGGCACGCCATGCATTGGAAGCGGAAATCAGGCGCGATTACCCGGCGATCGAATTGCGCACGACCAAGACCTTTGGCGAGGCGCGGGCGCTGGTGGAGAGCCGGGAAGCCTATGCCACCATCGAAAATGAAACCGGGGTGCATCTCTATCCCGCCGGACAGTTGCAGGTCGGCAGCGGCCTCGAGGGCAAGTGGGAACCGGACTACCTGGCGGTGCGCCAGGACCTGACTGTGCTGTTGAGCATCTTGAATAAAGCGCTGGAAGCCTTCCCCGCCGAGGACATGCGTGCACTGCGTTCGAAATGGATGGCCGGTGCGACTCCCGTCCAGGCGCCATCGCTCTGGGAGCGGATCTCCCGCTGGGGCTACTGGTGTGTGACCGTGGTCGTGGTGTTTGGCCTCTTGTCCCTGCTGTGGAACCGCCGGCTGCAGATACAGATCGACCAACGCCTCAAGGCGGAAGCGGTCCTCAAGGACCAGTTGATGCTCCAGCGGGCCTTGATGGATGCCATTCCCGACCCGATTTTCATCTGTGATCTGGAAGGGCGCCTGATCATGTGCAACAAAAGCTATGAAGACCAGTTTGCGACCCGCTTCGAAAAACTGCGGGGCACGCGGCTTACCGACTCGGCGTCATTCCCGCCGGCCACCGCCGAGCTGCTGCATGGGGAAGTGATGGAGCAATTGCGCACCGGCCAATCTCGATTCGTCGACCGGCAATTGATGTTCAGCGGCGGATTGCGGGAAATCTATCATTGGTCGGTGCCGTTCTATGGGGCTGATGGACAGCTGCGCGGCATTCTGGGCGGCTGGACCGATGTCGGGCGGCGCTGGCGCCGTCGCGACAGGGGCCTGGCTGAGCCGGCCGTCACCCCGTAACGGTTGTCGGAGAACGCTGTTGTTTGCCTGTCATATTGGACGCGCATGCTCGGTTGAACAGGTTGAAGGCATGCCGGTTCGGTGCGCTGACGAACTTTCTGCTGCGGCCCACGGTCATTTACTGTGCACATGCAGTTGTTTCGGACTATTGAAGGGTGAGCGAATGGAAAGTATCAGCCTATTGCTGAATGAAGCCTTGAGCCCGTATCAGGTCTCGCTGACTCCCTCCGGCGCCAAGGGCGAATGCCGGGTGACGCTGAAGAATACCAGCGGGGTCACCATGGTCGAGCGAGTGTTCAATCAGGCCCAATTGACCGACAAGCGTCAGTTGACGGACGTAGTCGATGGCCTGCATCGCGATGTGCTGATTGCCGAGGGGCGCCTGGAGCCCTGTGTGATTGCGGCGCTGCGCAATCTGGCGCGCGACAAGGTCATGATCGCGGCGAATTGACTGGGCTTTTGTGGGAACCTTCCTACGTCTTGACGAGTCAGACCCTTTACCAGCAAGAGCGAGCATTGTGCTCCGGTGCTTGTCGCTTGTTGTACGGACCTTGAATGGTCACGTTTAACCCCGAGTCGTCTCCCCACTTCTCGGGGTTTCTTTTTGCCCGGCGTTTATGTTTCTGGTGTGTTCTGTCGGACGCTGGAAGCTTTTGTGGGAGCGAGCTTGCTCGCGATAGCGGTGTGCCAGTCAACATCAAGTCGACTGGGCCGACGCTATCGCGAGCAAGCTCGCTCCCACAGTTTGATCTCCAGTGGCTGCCCCTGCCTTGTCTCAAATGGCGCCGTCGCTGCGCAGTTTGGCGATCTGCTGTGGGTCGTAGCCCAGCTCACCGAGCACTTGCGCGTTGTGTTCACCCAGTGCCGGCCCGACCCATTCGCAGGCGCCCGGGGTGTCGGAGAGCTTTGGTACGATCCCCGGCATCTTGAACGCCTTGCCGTCCGGCAGCTTGGCCTGCAGGAACATTTCACGGGCGAGGAACTGCGGGTCGCTGAACATATCCTCGGCGCTGAAGATCCGACTGGCCGGCACCCCGGCCTGGTTCAGTTGGTCGATAACGCTATCGAGCGGCAGCGCGTTGACCCAGCGATCGATGACCCCGTACAGCTCGTCACGCCGGCTGTCACGGCCATCATTGCTGGCCAGTTGCGGGTCATTGGCCAGGTCGTCACGGCCGATGATCTGCATGAAACGCTTGAAGATCGCATCGCCGTTGGCGCCAATCTGCACGTGCTTGCCATCGGCGCTGGTGTGGATGGACGAGGGGGTGATGCCGGGCATGATGTTGCCGGTGCGCTCGCGGATGAAGCCGAACACGTCGAACTCCGGCACCATGCTTTCCATCATGGCGAAAATCGCCTCGTACAAGGCCACGTCCACCACTTGCCCGGTGCCGCCGTTGATCTCCCGGTGACGCAGGGCCATCAATGCGCCAATCACGCCCCAGAGGGCGGCGATGGAGTCGCCGATGGAGATCCCGGTGCGCACCGGTGGGCGGTCTTCGAACCCGGTGATGTAGCGCAGGCCGCCCATGGATTCCCCCACCGCGCCAAACCCCGGCTGGTCTTTCATCGGCCCGGTCTGGCCGAAGCCCGAAAGCCGCACCATCACCAGTTTCGGGTTCAGGGCATGCAGCACATCCCAGCCCAGGCCGAGCTTTTCCAACACGCCGGGGCGAAAGTTTTCGATCAGGATGTCGGCTTCGCCGAGCAGTTTTTTCAGGATCGCCAGGCCTTCGGGGTGCTTGAGGTTCAAGGTCAGGGATTGCTTGTTGCGTGCCTGGACGAACCACCACAACGAGGTGCCTTCGTACAGCTTGCGCCACTTGCGCAGCGGATCACCGCCGTCGGGCGATTCGACCTTGATGACTTCGGAACCGAATTCGCCGCAGATGCGCGAGGCGAAGGGCCCGGCGATCAAGGTGCCCAGTTCGATGACTTTGACGCCGGCAAGGGGTTTGGCAGTAAGCGACATGAACGGATCCTGTAGGACAAAGGCAGAACGAATAGAGCGTTTTATCACAGGCCAGGGCCGGTCGCCGCAGGTCGATGGTCGGCAATTCGTGGATTGCCTGCGTCATCGGTTAGACTTGCCGCCTTTCCTCGTATCAAGAAGCCCGTTCATGGCCCAGCCGTCCACGACCTACAAGTTTGAACTGAACCTCACCGACCTCGACCGCAATGTGTACGAGAATGTGAAGCAGACCATCGCCCGCCACCCTTCGGAAACCGAAGAGCGCATGACCGTGCGCCTGCTGGCCTACGCGTTCTGGTACAACGAGCTGCTGGCGTTTGGTCGTGGTCTGTCAGACGTCGATGAGCCTGCGCTGTGGGAAAAAAGCCTGGATGACCGTGTGCTGCACTGGATCGAAGTCGGCCAGCCGGATGCCGATCGCCTGACCTGGTGCTCGCGCCGGACCGAGCGCACCAGCCTGCTGGCCTATGGCAGCCTGCGGGTCTGGGATGGCAAGGTGATCCCGGCGGTCAAGAACCTGAAGAACGTCAACATCGCCGCCGTGCCCCAGGAAGTGCTCGAAACCCTGGCCCAGGACATGCCCCGGGTGATCAAGTGGGATGTGATGATCAGCGAGGGCACGATTTTCGTGACCGACGACCGTGGCCAGCATGAAGTCCAGCTGCAATGGTTGCTGGGCGAGCGTGGTTGAGCCGCCCCGGCATCAAGTGAACTCATTGTGGGAGCGGGCTTGCTCGCGAATACGGTAGATCAGTTTGCATTTATGTTGAATGTGCCGCCGCTTTCGCGAGCAAGCCCGCTCCCACACAAGCTCCCTGCCAGAATTTTCACGATTATCCAGAGAAATGTCGTCACCCCATGCGCATAGAACCCCGCCAACTGCCCGATACCCTGCCATTTCTCGGTGACCTGCCGCCCCTGTTGACGCGCCTGTACGCGGCACGCGGCGTGCAGTCCGAGGCTGAACTGGACAAGAGCCTGGCGCGCCTGATTCCCTTTCAGCAGCTCAAGGGGATCGACGCCGCGGTGGATCTGCTGGTGACGGCGTTGGAGCAGCGCCAGCGCATCCTGATCGTGGGTGACTTCGATGCCGATGGCGCGACCGCCAGCACCGTGGGGATGCTGGGGTTGCGCCTGCTCGGTGCAGCCCATGTCGATTACCTGGTGCCCAATCGCTTCGAATATGGCTACGGGCTGACCCCGGAAATCGTCGAAGTCGCCCTGGCCCGCGAACCGCAGTTGCTGATCACCGTGGATAACGGCATCTCCAGCGTGGAAGGCGTGGCGGCGGCGAAAGCGGCGGGGCTCCAGGTGCTGGTCACCGACCACCACTTGCCTGGCCTCGAATTGCCGGCGGCCGATGCCATCGTCAATCCGAACCAGCCGGGCTGCGAATTCCCGAGCAAGGCCCTGGCCGGTGTCGGGGTGATTTTTTACGTACTGATGGCCCTGCGGGCGCGTCTGCGCAGCCTCGGGTGGTATGCCAGTACCCCCCAGCCGAACATCGGCGAATTGCTCGACCTGGTGGCCCTGGGCAGCGTGGCCGACGTGGTGCCCCTGGACGCGAATAACCGGATCCTGGTGCACCAAGGCCTGGAACGGATTCGCGCCGGACGCGCCCGTCCCGGCATCAAGGCGATCCTGGAAGTGGCCAAGCGCGACGCTTCACGGATTACCTCCACCGACCTCGGATTTATCCTCGGGCCGCGTCTGAATGCGGCAGGGCGCCTGGACGACATGAGCCTGGGCATCGAATGCCTGCTCACCGACGACCCGGCCCTGGCGCGGGAGATGGCGGCGCAACTGGACGGCATGAACCAGGACCGCAAGTCCATCGAGCAAGGCATGCAGCGTGAAGCCCTGGCTCAGCTCAAGGACCTGCCCGTGGAGTCGATGCCATTCGGTTTGTGCCTGTTCGATCCACAGTGGCACCAAGGAGTCATCGGCATTCTCGCCTCGCGGATGAAAGAGCGCTATTTCCGCCCGACCATTGCCTTTGCCGATGCCGGGGACGGTTTGCTCAAGGGCTCGGGGCGCTCGGTACCGGGCTTTCACATTCGCGATGCGCTGAGCGTGGTGGCGGCGCAGCATCCGACCTTGATCAGTAAGTACGGCGGTCACGCCATGGCGGCGGGGTTGACGTTGCCGGAAGCGAATTTTCCGTTGTTCGCCGAAGCGTTCGACGCGGAAGTGCGCCGGCAATTGCGCGAAGAAGACCTGACCGGCCGGCTGTTGTCGGATGGCACCCTGGCGGTGGAGGAGTTCCACCTCGAACTGGCCCGGGCGTTGCGCCATGCCGGTCCCTGGGGCCAGCATTTCCCGGAGCCGATGTTCCATGGCGTATTCCAGTTGGTCGAACAACGCGTGGTGGGCGAGCGGCACCTGAAGGTCATTCTCAAGAGCGAGTGCGGCTCGGTGAAGCTCGACGGCATCGCCTTCGGCATCGACCGCGAGATCTGGCCAAACCCTACCGTGCGCTGGGTGGAACTGGCCTACAAACTCGACCTCAACGAGTTCCGCGGCCAGGAAACGGTGCAGTTGATGATTGCCCATATCGAACCGCGCTAGCCTCTAGCTGTTAGTTCCTGTGGCGAGGGGATTTATCCCCGCTGGGCTGCGCAGCAGACCCCAAAATATCCCAGCAAACGGCATTGGTCGGGTTCACGGCTGCTTCGCAGCCGAACGGGGATAAATCTCCTCGCCACAAAGTCACAGGCCCGATCGAGAGTAATCTGGCCACACCGTCGGTTTTTAAGTTCTGAACCCTCCCGCCTCCCGGGTTGTCGACTAGGCTCTAAGCACTGCTTGATAGCCCTTGTGACGTCTTGTCGAATTTTTTGCCCGCGGGGGCGGGTGTTGCACCTTTTTGTCACTCGTCGACTTTTCAAACAGAACCCTGGAGCCTGCCCACTGATTCGAGAGGTGCCCCATGAGTCTGCTGCTGGAACCCTATACCCTTCGCCAATTGACCCTGCCCAATCGCATCGCGGTATCGCCGATGTGCCAGTATTCGAGCACCGATGGCCTGGCCAACGATTGGCACCTGGTGCATTTGGGCAGTCGCGCCGTGGGCGGTGCCGGCCTGGTGTTTACCGAAGCCACCGCCGTGACCGCCGACGGTCGTATCACCGCCCAGGATCTGGGGCTGTGGAACGATGAACAGATCGAACCCTTGCAACGCATCACCCGGTTCATCACTGCCCAAGGGGCCGTGCCGGGCATACAGCTGGCCCATGCCGGGCGCAAGGCCAGCACCTGGCGACCTTGGCTGGGCAAGCATGGCAGCGTCAAACCGGAGGATGGCGGTTGGGTGCCGGTCGGTCCGTCGCCGATTGCCTTCGACCCGCAACACACCCCGCCGGTGCAGTTGGACGAAGGGCAGATCGCCGGGGTGATCCAGGCCTTCGTGGATGCGGCCAAGCGCGCCCTCACGGCCGGCTTCAAGGTGGTCGAGGTCCACGCGGCCCATGGTTATCTGCTGCATCAGTTCCTGTCGCCCTTGAGCAATCAGCGGCGCGACCAATACGGCGGCTCGTTCGAGAACCGCATCCGCCTGGCGCTGCAAGTCACCGAAGCGATCCGGGCCGTATGGCCGCAAGAGCTGCCGGTGTTCGTTCGCGTCTCCGCCACCGATTGGGTCGAGGACGGTTGGAACCCGGATGAAACCGTGGAGCTGGCGCGGCGCTTCAGGGCGCTGGGAGTGGACCTGATCGATGTGTCATCGGGCGGCACGGCCGCCAATGCGGAAATCCCCACCGGCCCGGGTTACCAGACACGCTTCGCCGAACGGGTGCGCAAGGAATCGGAAATCGCCACCGGCACCGTCGGGATGATTACCGAGCCGGCCCAGGCCGAACATATCCTGCGCACCTGCCAGGCCGACATCATTTTCCTGGCCCGCGAATTGTTGCGCGATCCGTACTGGGCCCTGCATGCCGATGATGACCTGGGCGGCCGCAAGGCCACGTGGCCGGCGCAGTACCAGCGGGCCACGCATCGGGACCAGCCGATTCATGAGTCGGATTTGCGCGATTGAGTGCCCCGTAAAACAAAAAGCCCCGGTCGTGTTGGCCGGGGTTTTTTTTATCTGGCTGAAATGTTCGGTGCCTGTACTTGCCTCATCGCGAGCAAGCTCGCTCCCACAGGGATTTCTGTAACCACAGATCCCGTGTGGGAGCGAGCTTGCTCGCGATGGGGCCAGCCCAGGCGCTGGATAGCGATCAGGGATACTTGCGCTTATCCGGTGCCGGCGGGAAGTACTGGTACAACCAGGTCTCGCTCAAGGTGCGGTCCTTGGTGCGAATGAACAGGCGCATCTGCACCGGGTCCACCCGGTCGTCGGTCGGGTACCAGTCGAAGGTAATGCGGTAGCCCTTGATCGCATCCAGCACCAACACATTGAAGTCCTTCACTTCGCCGTGGGAGCAGGTCACCACCGGTTCGATGCCGGTGCCCGGCGGCAGTTGATCGAGGCCGCCGCCGCTGAAGTCCACGGCGAAACGACGTGCCCAGACAGTCGGGTAATGCTCCCCCGGTGCCCAGCCTTCGATGAAACCGCCCATGCCTGAACGGGTGGCGTCGACGTGGGCCAGGTCGGTGCTGACCGGCGGCAGCGCGCTCCAGTAGAGCTTGTAGCCATAGTTCAGCGAATCACCGGCGGCCACCGGTTTTTTCGGCGTCCAGAACGCGACGATGTTGTCCAGGGTCTCTCCGGTGGTAGGAATTTCCAGCAGGTCCACCGAGCCTTCGCCCCACGCCGTCGTCGGTTCGACCCACAGGCTTGGGCGTTTGCTGTACCAGTCGACCGTGTCCTGGTAACTGGCGAAGTCGTGGTCGGTCTGCACCAGGCCGAAACCTTTCGGATTCTTGTCGGCGTAGGCATTGAATTGCAGGGTGGCAGGGTTGTTCAACGGACGGCAGACCCACTCACCATTGCCGCGCCACATGGCCAGCCGGTCGGAGTCGTGGATTTGCGGGTGAATGGTGTCGCACATGCGCCGTTCGACGGTGCCGCAGCTGAACATGCTGGTCATGGGGGCGATACCCAGTTGCTCGATGGCGGTACGGGCATTGATGTGCGCATCGATTTCCATCACCACCCGGGTCGGCTGGCAATCGATGTCGAACCGATAGGCACCGGTGGCGCTGGGGGAGTCGAGCAGGGCGTAGACCACGAAACGGGTGCTGTTCTTGTCCGGGGTTTCGAACCAGAACTTGGTGAAGTCCGGGAATTCCTCACGCTTCTTGGCGTAGGTGTCGATGGCCAGGCCGCGGGCCGACAGCCCGTACTGGCCGCTGGCATCCACGGCGCGGAAATAGCTGGCCCCCAGGAACGAAACGATGTCGTGCCGATCCAGCTCCGGCGCCTTGAAGACACGAAAGCCGGCGAAGCCCAGGTCACCCGTCAGTTGCGAGGTGTTGACCGTGGTTTTCTCATAGTTGAACAGTTCCGGACGGAAGTGCACCTCACGGGCCATACGCGTCTTCGGGTCGACGCTGTACATGCGTACCGGCTGCTTGAAGCCCATGCCGACATGGAAGAACTGTGCATCCAGTTGTCGCCCTTCCAGGTCATTCCATAACGAGTGATTGACGTCGTATTGGATGGCGTTGAACTGCAGCGGCGACATTTGCGCCAGGGTGGGTGGCAGGACTTGCTTGGTGTCGACGTAGCGGCTCTCGGCCAGCCGCCGGGCCTGATCCTTCAAACCGTTGAAATCGAAGGGACGGGCTTCGCCGTCGGCAGTCTGATCGGCGGCCCAGGCGCGTGCGGCCATGAGCCCGGAGGCCGACAGCCCGGTGTAGGCGGCGAAGGCCATGGAGGCCTTGAGCAGATTCCTGCGGTGCATAAATACAACCTTTCTCGAAACAATCCCGCGCCGATCCTGGCGACAGAGATTGGTAAATGAGTTCGGACATGCCTTTGGCCAAACGCGACGAACGTTAGAACAGATGCCTGAGAGCTGGATCGGTTCACCGAGGCGCAAAATCATAGGGGAAATGTGGGTTTTGAGAGAAAGGAAAGCGTGGCTTGGTCAAATTTTCTTACAGTTATTTCTTTTTTTATAAGGATTGCGGCATTTTTTGACTAATTACTCTAAAACTCCCTTCTCACGCTTTGAATCCTCCCTATTCTTTAGCGTGATAGACGATCTAACCCGGGTTCAGACGGCGCTATCAGGTCAACCTCGACGTAAAGAAGGACAACTCATGACGAAAATACAGGGCATTACCGAAATGCTGGGGATCTTTCCAGGCCTGACCAACCCGCGCAGGACACGCCGGCTCAGCCTTGAAGAATTGAGACTGGTGGAACGCTATCGGGAGTTGTCGGAAAACGACCGTATCGCCATGCGCTACCTGGTGGATGCGATGAGGAGTGTTTCGAGGTTCTGAGGACCTGGAACTGTTATTGGCGAAAGTGCCGCCCAGGTCAGCCGTGTACTGATGCCGCCCGCATCCAGGACAACGGCGGAGCGACGAGGCAAGTAAGCTTACGATCAGTGGCGGTTGCGACTTTGGAAAGGAAGTATTACTTTTTTTGAAGAGGTAATACTTCAAGGGGGTATCAAAGGTGTCGACAACAATGACAAGCAAGGGGCAGGTCACGATCCCCAAGCCAATTCGTGATGCATTGCACTTGATTCCAGGTTCTGCGATTGAGTTCAGCGTCAATGCCCAAGGTGAAGTGGTGCTCCATGCCGGCAAGCCTCCAATGCCATCCAAGGCCACCCGCGATCGCTTCGAGGCCGTCCGTGGCAAAGCGGATATCAAGTGGCGTACGGATGACCTCATGGCGCTGTTGCGCGGTGAAGATTGATGATATTGGTCGACACCAATGTCTTGATCGATGTGCTGGAAGACGATCCCGTGTGGGCTGACTGGTCAATCCAACAACTGCGCGCCCAATCCCAAGCCCATGATCTTGTCATCAATCCGATCATCTACGCCGAACTGTCCCAGACCTTCTCCACGTTCGAGGCGCTGGACGAGGTGATTTCCGAGCTCAGGCTGCTGGTGCAGGATATATCACGGCCAGCATTGTTTTTGGCGGGGAAGGCATTCGTGCGCTATCGAAAAGCGGGGGGCGGGAAGAACAATGTGCTGGCGGACTTCTTCATCGGAGCCCATGCGGCGGTAAATGGCTTGCCGCTGCTCACCCGGGACGCCAAGCGTTATAGAAACTACTTCCCCTCAGTCAAGTTGGTGGTGCCCTCCTGACGGGGACGTCACCATGACCCGACGCTAACGTCCGGCCATGGTGGGAGGCCACGGCTCAGTGCTTGAACATCACATGCCGCACCACCGTGTAGTCCTCCAGCCCATACATGGACATGTCCTTGCCATAGCCGGAACGTTTCTGACCGCCATGGGGCATTTCACTGACGAGCATGAAGTGGGTGTTGACCCAGGTGCAGCCGTATTGCAGGCGTGCCGACAGGCGATGGGCGCGGCCGATGTCGGCGGTCCAGACCGATGAAGCCAGGCCGTAGTCCGAGTCGTTGGCCCAGGCCAGCACTTGCGCTTCGTCGACGAATGGGGTGACGGACACCACCGGCCCGAAGACTTCCCGGCGGACGATTTCGTCATCCTGTTGGGCGTCGGCCAGCACCGTCGGTTCGAAGAAGAACCCGTTGCCGTCCACGGCCTTGCCACCGGTGACCAGGCGGATATGCGGCTGGGCGATGGCCCGCTCGACGAAAGCGGCCACGCGGTCGCGGTGCTGGGCGGTGATCAGCGGGCCCATCTCGGTGTCGGATGCGGTTTGCAGGCCGTACTTGATGCTGCCCACCGCGGCGCCGAGTTTCTCGACGAACTGCTCGTAGATGCCTTGCTGGGCATAGATGCGGCAGGCGGCGGTGCAGTCCTGGCCGGCGTTGTAGAAACCGAAGGTGCGGATGCCTTCCACGGCCGCGTCGATGTCGGCATCGTCGAAGATGATCACCGGGGCTTTGCCGCCCAGTTCCATGTGCATGCGCTTGACGCTGTCGGAGGTGCTGGAAATGATGTTCGAGCCGGTGGCGATGGAGCCGGTCAGCGACACCATGCGCACTTTCGGGTGGGTGACCAGCGGGTTGCCGACGGTCTGCCCACGGCCGAAGATCACGTTGAGTACGCCGGCCGGGAAAATCTCCGAGGCCAGTTCCGCCAGGCGCAGCGCCGTCAGCGGGGTTTGCTCCGACGGCTTGAGCACCACGGTATTGCCGGCGGCCAGGGCCGGGGCGATTTTCCAGGCGACCATCATCAGCGGGTAGTTCCACGGCGCGATGGAGGCGATGACGCCCACCGGGTCGCGACGGATCATCGAAGTGTGCCCCGGCAGGTACTCGCCGCCCGCCGAACCGCTCATGCAGCGGCTGGCACCGGCAAAGAAGCGGAACACGTCGGCAATCGCCGGGATCTCGTCGTTCAGTGCGGCGCTAAGGGGTTTGCCGCAGTTGTCCGACTCCAGCTTCGCCAGTTCCTCGCCGTGGGCTTCGATGGCGTCGGCCAGTTTGAGCAGCAACAGGGACCGGTCCTTGGGCGCAACCTGCGACCAGCTGTCGAAGGCGCTGTCGGCCGCACGGACGGCGGCATCGACCTGGGCTTCGCTGGCCTCGTTGATTTCCACCAGCACTCGCCCCAACGAGGGGTTAAACACGGCCTGGCCGGGGCCTTCGCCGTCTACCAGATGGCCGTTGATCAGCAGTTTGGTTTGCATGTCCAAGTCCTCTCTTGAATGTTTCCCAAGTCCCCTGTGGGAGCGAGCTTGCTCGCGATGGCTGTGGTCATTGACCCTTTGCAGCGACTGACACGACGCCTTCGCGAGCAAGCTCGCTCCCACAGGATTGCGGTTCCCCAGTGAGCGATCACTGTTGATTATTTCCCGCCGCTACCGGCCACGCTCTCACCCCCACGGGTCAGGTAATACGCGCTCAATATCGGCAACATCGTGACCATCATCACCAGCATCGCCACCACATTGGTCACCGGCACGTCGCGCGGGCGGCTGAGCTGGTTGAGCAGCCACAGCGGCAGGGTGCGTTCGTGGCCCGCGGTGAAGGTGGTGACGATGATTTCGTCGAACGACAGCGCGAAGGCCAGCATCCCACCGGCCAGCAGTGCCGACCCCAGGTTGGGCAGGATGATGTAGCGGAAGGTCTGCCAGCCGTCGGCGCCCAGGTCCATCGAGGCCTCGATCAGGCTGTGGGAGGTACGGCGCAGGCGGGCGATCACGTTGTTGTAGACGATCACCACGCAGAAGGTGGCGTGGCCGACGACGATGGTGAACATCCCCGGTTCGATGCCCAGGGTCTTGAAGGTCGCCAGCAAGGCAATGCCGGTGATGATCCCCGGCAAGGCAATCGGCAGGATCAGCATCAGCGAAATGCCCTGTTTGCCGAAGAACTCGCGGCGGTACAGCGCCGCCGAAGCCAGGGTGCCGAGCACCATGGCGATCAGCGTGGCGATGGCCGCGACCTGCAACGACAGCTTGATCGCCTCCAGCACATCCGGGCGCGAGAAGGCGACGCTGAACCACTTCAGGGTCAGGCCCTTGGGTGGGAAACTGAAGGCCGCGTCCTCGGTGTTGAAGGCGTAGAGGAAGATGATCAGGATCGGGAAATGCAGGAACACCAGCCCGCCCCACGCCGCGATCCGCAAGCCCCACGAGGCCCGGTCTTGAGAGTCAGAGCGCATCGAAAGCTCCCAGTCGCTTGACGATGGATAGATAGACCGCGATCAGCACGATAGGCACCAGCGTGAACGCCGCGGCCACGGGCATGTTGCCGATGGCGCCTTGCTGGGCGTAGACCATGCTGCCGACGAAGTAACCCGGCGGGCCCACCAACTGGGGCACGATAAAATCCCCCAGGGTCAGCGAGAAGGTGAAGATCGAGCCGGCGGCAATGCCCGGGATCGACAGCGGCAGGATCACCTGCGTGAACGTCTGGCGTGGCTTGGCGCCCAGGTCCGCCGAGGCTTGCAGCAGCGAGGGCGGCAGGCGCTCCAGGGACGCCTGGATCGGCAGGATCATAAACGGCAGCCAGATGTAGACGAACACCAGGAAACGCCCCAGGTGCGAGGTGGACAAGGTGCTGCCACCCACGCCTGGGATCCCCAGCACGAACTGCAACACCGGTCCCAGGCCCAGGTGCTGGACGAACCACTGCGCCACGCCGCCCTTGGCCAGCAGCAGCGTCCAGGCGTAGGCCTTGACGATATAGCTGGCCCACATCGGCAGCATCACCGCGATGTAGAAAAACGCCTTGGTCTTGCCGCGGGTGTAGCGCGCCATGTAGTAGGCGATCGGGAACGCGACGATGGCGCTGGCGATGGACACGGCAATCGCCATGTTCAGGGTGCGCAAAATGATGTCGAAGTTCGAGGGCTGGAACAGCGCCGCGAAGTTCGCCAGGGTCAGGTCCGGCGTGACCGCCATGGTGAAGTCATCGAAGGTGTAGAAACCTTGCCACAGCAACGTCAGCAGCGAGCCGAGGTAGATCGCGCCGAACCAGAGCAGTGGCGGCACCAGCAACATCGACAGGTACAGGTTGGGCCGTCGGTACAGCAGGTTGGCAAAGCGCCGCAGCGGCGAACCGGGCGCAGGCGCTTGGGTGATGGCCAGGGTGTTCATCTCACACCTCGCCACTGACGGTGTCGTGCAGCGCCACCATCGCCTCACGGGCCCAGCGAACGCTGAGGTGCTGGCCGGTCTGGTGCTGGGCCGCGTTGTCGAGCCACTGGGTGTTGGCCTGGCTGAGGTTCAGGGTCTGGCCATTGGCAAGTTTCAATTCGTAGCGTGTGGCGCTGCCCTGGTACTGGATGTCGTGCAGCAGGCCGTGGACCTCGATTTCATCGCTGGCCAACGGGCCCTCGGCAAAACGCACGTGTTCCGGGCGGATCGAGAAGGGCTGTGGATAACCGCTCAGTTCCCGGGCCAGCTCGCCACGAATCACGTTGGAGGTGCCGACGAATTCGGCGACGAAGGTGGTCGCCGGTTTCATGTACAGGTTGCGTGGGGTGTCGACCTGTTCGATGCGCCCCTTGTTGAACACCGCCACGCGGTCGGACATCGACAGCGCTTCGGTCTGGTCGTGGGTGACGAAAATGAAGGTGATGCCCAGCTGGCGTTGCAGCTTCTTCAATTCGCCCTGCATCTGTTCACGCAGCTTCAGGTCCAGGGCGCCCAACGGTTCATCAAGCAACAACACGCGCGGACGGTTGACCAGCGCCCGGGCCAGGGCCACGCGTTGACGCTGGCCGCCGGAGAGCTGCACCGGCTTGCGTTCGCCATAGCCACCCAAGGCGACCATTTCCAAAGCTTCGTTGGCGCGCTGGATGCGCTCGGCCTTGGCGACGCCTTTGACTTTCAAGCCGTAGGCCACGTTGTCGCGCACGTTCATGTGGGGGAAGAGGGCGTAATCCTGGAAAACGGTGTTGACGTCCCGCTGGTACGGCGCGAGCCCGGTGGCTTCTTCGCCGTGGATACGAATCGAACCGGCACTGGGTTGCTCGAACCCGGCGATCAGCCGCAGGCAGGTGGTCTTGCCCGAGCCGGACGGGCCCAGCATGGAAAAGAACTCGCCGTCCTGGATATCAATGGAGACCCGGTCAACGGCTTTCACATCGCCGAACTGACGGGATACCTGGGTGAACTGGACTGCAAGCGTCATGGTGCGGGGCTCCAAAAAACGGGGCTTGTGTTGAACATGGCTGAATCGTCGGGCGAGGGGCTTGGTGGGAGCAAAGCTTGCTCGCGATACGGGCGCCTCGGTTTTCCAAGAAACCGCGTCCTCTTCATCGCGGGCAAGCCTTGCTCCCACACAGAGAACTACACCGGCTGATTGGGCTTAGCGCCCACCCATGATCGCAATGTAGTCCTGGGTCCAGCGGCTGTACGGCACGAACTTGCCGCCCTCGGCCTGTGGGGTTTTCCAGAAGGCGATCTTGTCGAACTGATCGAAGCCGTTGGTCTTGCAGCCTTCGGCGCCCAGCAGTTCGCTGCCTTTGCACGCTGCCGGCACCGCAGGCAAGGAACCGAACCACGCAGCCACGTCACCCTGGACTTTCGGTTGCAGCGACCAGTCCATCCACTTGTACGCGCAGTTGGGATGCTTGGCCTCGGCGTGGAGCATCGTCGTATCGGCCCAGCCGGTGGCGCCTTCTTTCGGAATGGTCGAGGCGATCGGTTGCTTCTCGTTCATCAGGCCGTTGACCTGATACGGCCAGGCACCGGACGCCACCACGCCTTCGTTCTTGAAGTCGCTCATCTGCACGGTGGTGTCGTGCCAGTAGCGGTGGATCAACGGCTGCTGAGCCCTCAGCAACTCCAGCACGGCCTTGTATTGGGTTTCGTCGAGTTGGTACGGGTCCTTGATGCCCAGCTCAGGCTTGGCGGTCTTGAGGTACAGCGCCGCGTCGGCGATGTAGATCGGGCCATCGTAGGCTTGCACGCGCCCCTTGTTCGGCTTGCCGTCGGGCAGGTCCTGGGCGTTGAACAGCACGCTCCAACTGGTGGGCGCCTGCTTGAACACGTCGGTGTTGTACATCAGCACATTCGGGCCCCATTGATACGGGGTGCCGTAGGTCTGCTGGTTGACCACGTACCACGGCGCATCCTTCAGGCGCGGGTCGAGATTCTTCCAGTTGGCGATCAGCGCGGTGTTGATCGGCTGCACGCGCTTGCCGGCAATCAGCCGCAACGAGGCGTCGCCGGAGGCGGTGACCAGGTCATAGCCGCCCTTGGTCATCAGGCTGACCATTTCGTCGGACGTGGCGGCGGTTTTCACATTGACCTTGCAGCCGGTTTCCTTCTCGAAACCGCTGACCCAGTCGTAGGCCTTGTCGCTTTCGCCGCGTTCGATGTAACCCGGCCAGGCAACGATATCCAGTTGGCCTTCGCCGGCACCGACGGCCTTGAGCGGTTCGGCGGCCTGGAGGCTGACGCTGGTCAGCAGCGCCGTGGTGAGTGCACTGAGCAATACGGTCTTGTGCGCGTACATGGAAATCCCTCTTGCTTTAATTATGGTCGGGGCAGTTTTCGAACCGGGTGAAACGCCATGGCTGGCCTGTTATTAGAGTAGTGCTATTGGCTACAGATGCTGGCCGTGGCGGGCCATGATGTGGCGCACCACGCTGTAGTCCTGGAGCGAATCGCTGGACAGGTCCTTCCCGTAACCCGAACGTTTCAGGCCGCCGTGGGGCATTTCGCTGACCAGCATGAAATGGCTGTTGATCCAGGTGCAGCCGTATTGAAGCCGCGCCGCCACCTGCATGGCCTTGTCCAGGTTCTGCGTCCACACCGAGGAGGCCAGGCCGTATTCGGAGTCGTTGGCCCAGTCCACCGCCTGGCTGAGTTCGTCGAAACGGGTCACGGTGACGACCGGGCCGAACACCTCGCGCTGGACGATTTCATCGCTTTGCTTGCAGCCGGCCAGCAGCGTGGGTTGGTAATAGAAACCGGCGCCGGAATGCACCGCCGCGCCAGTGATGCGTTCGATGTGCGGCTGGCCGAGGGCGCGCTCGACAAAACTGGCCACGCGGTCGCGCTGGCGGGTGCTGATCAGCGGGCCGATCTCATTGTCGGCGTCGCGCTTGCCGGCAAAGCGCAGGCTGCTGACCGCCGCGCCGAGCTCGGCCACCAGGCGGTCGTGAATCCCGCCCTGGGCGTAGATCCGGCAGGCTGCGGTGCAATCCTGCCCGGCGTTGTAATAGCCGTAGGTGCGCACGCCTTCGACCACGGCCTGGATGTCGGCGTCGTCGCACACGATCACCGGCGCCTTGCCGCCCAGTTCCAGGTGCGTGCGCTTGAGGGTTTTCGCCGCCGCCTGGAGGATCTTCTGCCCGGTGACGATATCGCCGGTCAGCGAGACCATGCGCACTTTCGGATGGCTGACCAGATGGCTGCCCACACCTTCGCCGCCCCCGCAAATGATATTGATGACGCCTCGCGGCAGGATCCTGGCCAATGCCGGGGCTAGGGCCAGGATCGACAGCGGCGTGTGTTCCGAGGGCTTGAACACCAGCGTATTGCCGGCGGCCAGGGCTGGGGCGATTTTCCAGGCGGCCATCATGATCGGGTAATTCCACGGCGCGATGGACGCCACCACGCCAATCGGGTCGCGGCGCACCATGCTGGTGTAGCCGGGCAGGTATTCGCCACTGAGCTGGCCGGTCTGGCAGCGCACGGCACCGGCGAAGAAACGAAAGACATCCACTGTGGCGCTCAGGTCATCCTGGCGCGCCAGGTGCAGCGGCTTGCCGCAGTTCAGGGATTCGAGGCGGGCCAGCTCATCGGCGTTCTTTTCGATGGCGCTGGCGACGTCCAGCAACAGGTTCGAGCGTTGTTGCGGCGTGGTGCGCGACCAACCGTCGAAGGCGCGATGGGCGGCGAGGATCGCGGCTTCCACCTGTTCGGTGCTGGCCTCGGCGATGTGAGCCATCACCTCACCGGTGGCCGGGTTGAGGATCGGCTCGACAAGGCCTTCACCGGCAACGAACTCTCCGTCGATCAGCAACGCGGTGCACAACGGGGTTTGCGTGCCAGCCATGTCCGGTTTCTCTATTTATCGGTTGAAACACAGAACCTGTGGGAGCGAGCTTGCTCGCGATGGCGGTCTATCCGTCGACAATTGCTTTAATGACACTCCGCTATCGCGAGCAAGCTCGCTCCCACAAGGGATCGTGGTGATGCAGCAAGACTAGTGCTCAGCCTCTAGGCCTACAAATTCGAAATACTCAAGGCTGCATTCGATTAAATAGATGGCTTGCGGCCGCCATGAGGTTGTTCCCGGGCGACGGCCAGGAACGGGTCGACCGACGCCGGTCGCGCCGTGCCCCGGCGCCAGGCCAGGCCTACGTCGAGGGTCTGGTTGAGGTCGGCGATCGGCCGGGCTTCGATGATGTCGCCTTCCAGCGACCAGGGCCGGTAAGTCATGTCCGGCTGGATCGACACGCCCAATCCCGCCGCCACCAGGCTGCGCACCGCTTCGGTCGAAGCGGTGCGCAGGGTGACCCTCGGTTGCAGGCCGGCGCCGCGCCACAGGCGTTGGGCGTTGCGGTCCATTTCATCGACGTTCAGCTGGATCAGCGGTTCGCGGGCCACGTCGGCCAGGTTGATGCTGTCGTGTTCCAGCAGCGGATGCTGCGCCGGCAACCACAAGCGGTGTGGCGAATGGGTCAGGACTTCGGTCTGCAAGGCGTGACGGTCTTCCAGGTTGGACAGGATCAGCACCCCGACGTCGATTTCGCCGCTGACCAGCAAATGCTCGATGTACGGCCGTTCGTCCTCCATCACGCGGATCTCCACGTTGGGGTAGGCACGCTGGAAACGGGTGAGCAGGTCCGCCAGGTAATAGCCGGCGACCAGGCTGGTGACACCAATGGTGACTTGGTCGGCCACCTGATCGGTGCTTTGTTGCAGGCTGCGCTTGGCGTTGTCGACAGTGGCCAGGATCAAATGGGCCTGGCGCAGGAATTGATGGCCCTGGTGGGTCAGGGTCATGCCCTTGGCGTGGCGGCTGAACAGGCTGACGCCGATGTCCTGCTCCAATTGCTGGATCGCCAGGGTCAGGGTGGACTGGGAAATGAACGCCGTTTGCGCAGCGGCGGAGATGGAGCCGGTTTCGGCCACGGCGATGAAGTGGCGGATCTGACGCAGGGTCATCATGGGTATGTACCCGGTGGGCGATTTTATCGATGTGCTGGAGTGTATATCGTTTTTTCAGAAGGGTAGGCGAGTGCGGCTTCGAATGAGCCAGGCAACATCTGGAAGCAATCTCGCCTGCAGCGTCAGGGCACTTTCGATCTAGGCTGGGGGCCTTACGTTGACCCGACAATGTGGAGGCGACACATGAACACCCGTGGATTGCTCGATCAGCTTCTCAAGTCCGGCCAGGAAATGTTGCAGAACAAGGCTGGCGGCTCACAGGGCAAATCGTCCGGCGGCCTGGGCGGGTTGCTCGGCGGCTCCGGCAACCTGGGCGGGATGCTTTCCGGCGCGGGCGGCGGGGCCCTGGCCGCCGGGGCCATGGGCCTGTTGCTGGGCAACAAGAAAGCTCGCAGCTTCGGCGGCAAGGCCCTGGCCTACGGTGGCCTGGCTGCCTTGGGCGTGATCGCCTACAAAGCCTATGGCAACTGGCAGGCCCAACAGGGCACCGCGCCGAAAACCGAACCGCAGACCCTCGACCGCGTGCCCCCGGCGCAGGTTGAACAGCATAGCCAGGCGATCCTCAAGGCCCTGGTGGCGGCGGCCAAGGCCGACGGTCATGTGGACGAGCGGGAACGGCAGTTGATCGAAGGTGAATTCACCAAGCTCGACAACGACCAGGAGTTGCAACACTGGCTGCACGCCGAACTCAACAAACCCCTGGACCCCGCCGACGTCGCCCGCGCCGCCAGCACCCCGGAAATAGCCGCGGAAATGTACATCGCCAGCGTGATGCTGGTGGACGAGGAAAACTTCATGGAGAAGTCCTACCTCGACGAACTGGCGCGTCAACTCAAGCTGGAGCCGGGGTTGAAGGTGGAACTGGAAAAACAGGTGCGCCAGGCGACCGCCTAGAACAGCCCCAACGCGATTCCCTGCGGGAGCGAGCCTGCTCGCGATGGCACCCGCTCAGTCACAGCATTTTTGACTGATGCACCGCTATCGCGAGCAAGCTCGCTCCCACAGTGGTTTTGGGGTGTTTGGCAGCCCAGTGTCCCAACGCTATTCCCTGTGGGAGCGAGCTTGCTCGCGATGGCGCCCGGTCAGTCACAGCGTTTTTGACTGATGCACCGCTATCGCGAGCAAGCTCGCTCCCACAGTGGTTTTGGGGTGTTTGGCAGCCCTGTGTCCCAACGCTATTCCCTGTGGGAGCGAGCTTGCTCGCGATGGCGCCCGGTCAGTCATAGCGTTTTTGACTGATGCACCGCTATCGCGAGCAAGCTCGCTCCACAGGGACGCACTCCATTGCGATCCTCGACCTGATCAAAATCCTCCCGCGCCGCCATACAGACGCCACGCCGCCCTCGGCTATACTCCCCAGCATTTCAAAGGCCCGAGGTTTTACTGTGAAGAATTGGACATTGCGCCAACGCATCCTGGCGAGTTTTGCGGTGATCATCGCCATTATGCTGCTGATGGTGGTTGTCTCTTATTCACGGTTGTTGAAGATCCAGGACAGTGAAGAAAGGGTCCGGGCCGATGCGGTGCCGGGGGTGTATTACAGCTCCATGATCCGCGGTGGCTGGGTCGACAGCTACGTCCTGACCCAACAGATCGTCGGCCTCTCGGGCAACCGGGAAATCACCGCCGAGGACAAGGCCCGCTACCAGGGTTTCGAGCAGCACCTGCGCGAAGAGATACAGAACTACCAGAAGTTGATCCAGAACCCGGCCGACCAAGCCTCGTTCGACGAGTTCGAGGCCTTCCACTTGGCGTTCAATCAGGCGGTGGCAAAGGTCCTGGACTTGTACCAGCGCAAGGACTACGAGGGGGCACGGCTGGCGCTGGAGAAAGACCTGACGCCCGCATGGATCGGTGGCCGTGGGCATTTGAATCAGATCATCGAGCGTAATCGCGAGCTGGCGGAGAGCGCCACCCAGACCATTGGCGATGCGGTGACGGCGGCCAAGGTCGCCATGGGCCTGTCGTTCCTGGTCGCACTGATCATCGCCTTGCTCTGCGGCCTATTGCTGATGCGGGCGATCATGGCGCCGATGAACCGTATCGTCGAGATCCTCGCGATCATGCGCAGCGGCGACCTGAGCGGGCGCCTGAACCTGGCGCGCAAAGACGAATTCGGCGCCGTGGAAACCGGCTTCAACGACATGATGGCTGAACTGACCTCGCTGGTGTCCCAGGCCCAGCGCTCTTCCGTGCAGGTCACCACCTCGGTCACCGAAATCGCCGCCACCTCCCGCCAGCAGCAGGCCACAGCCACCGAAACCGCCGCCACCACCACCGAGATCGGCGCGACGTCCCGGGAAATCGCCGCCACCTCCCGGGATCTGGTGCGCACCATGACCGAAGTCTCCACCGCCGCCGACCAGGCTTCGGTGGCCGCCGGCTCCGGCCAGCAAGGCCTGGCGCGCATGGAGGAAACCATGCATTCGGTGATGGGCGCCGCCGACCTGGTGAACGCCAAGCTGGCGATCCTCAACGAGAAGGCTGGCAACATCAACCAGGTGGTGGTGACCATCGTCAAGGTGGCCGACCAGACCAACCTGCTATCCCTCAACGCGGCCATCGAGGCCGAGAAGGCCGGTGAGTACGGGCGCGGTTTCGCCGTGGTGGCCACGGAGGTGCGGCGCCTGGCCGACCAGACCGCCGTGGCGACCTATGACATCGAGCAGATGGTGCGCGAGATCCAGTCCGCGGTGTCGGCCGGTGTGATGGGCATGGACAAATTCTCCGAAGAAGTGCGCCGGGGCATGGCCGAAGTGCAGCAGATCGGCGAGCAACTGTCGCAGATCATCCATCAGGTCCAGGCCCTGGCCCCGCGGGTGTTGATGGTCAACGAAGGCATGCAGGCCCAGGCCACCGGCGCGGAGCAGATCAATCACGCCTTGGTGCAACTGGGCGATGCCAGCAGCCAGACTGTTGAGTCCCTGCGCCAGGCCAGTTCCGCCATCGACGAGCTGAGCCAGGTCGCCGTGGGGCTGCGCAGCGGCGTCTCGCGTTTCAAAGTCTGATGGGCGAGATCGATACCCGGCGTGGCGCCGCACCGACGGCCCGCCAAGCGTTGTTCCTGGTGTTCAGCATCGGCAACGAACGGTACGCCCTGCAGGCCATCGATGTGGTGGAGGTGCTGCCGCGCTTGCCCCTCAAGCCGATTGCCCGGGCGCCGTCCTGGGTGGCAGGGGTGTTTGCCTGGCGCGGCACGATGGTGCCGGTGATCGACCTGTGCGCCCTGACGTTCGGCCAGAATGCCGAGGCCCGGACCAGTACGCGGCTGGTGCTGGTGCGTTATCGAAGCGATGGGCAACAAGCCGGGCAAGTGCTGGGATTGATCTTGGAACAAGCGACCGACACTGTGCGTTGTGATCCGGCCGATTTCAAACCCTATGGCCTGGACAATCGGCAGGCGCCGTATCTCGGCCCCGTACGCGAGGATGCCCACGGGTTGCTGCAATGGGTGCGGGTCAACGACCTGCTCGACGAATCCGTTCGGGCGCTGCTGTTTCCTGCGCCGCCGCTGGACCTCGACGACCTCGGGGCAACGCCATGAACAACGATCAACGTTTTTTCGACTTTCTCAAGGAACGCATCGGCCTCGATGTGACCTCCGTCGGCACCGCGATCATCGAGCGGGCCGTGCGCCAACGGATCAGTGCCGTGCCCGGGCGAACCGCCGATGAGTATTGGCAGGCCCTGCAGCATTCGGCCCCGGAGCAGCAGGCGCTGATCGAAGCGGTGATCGTCCCGGAGACCTGGTTTTTCCGCTATCCCGTATCCTTCGCGACCCTCGCCAGATTGGCCGTCAAGCGCCTGGCCGAGATCAAGCACCTGCGTGCGCTGCGCATCCTCAGCTTGCCGTGTTCCACGGGCGAAGAGCCTTATTCCATCGCCATGGCCTTGCTCGACGCAGGCCTGGGGCCACATCAGTTCAAGGTCGACGGCCTGGACGTCAGCCCGCTGTCGGTGGCGCGGGCCAAGGACGCGCGCTACGGCAAAAACTCCTTCCGTGGCGCCGACCTGGTTTTTCGCGAACGGCATTTCGACGTCGCGGACGAGGGTTACCGCCTCAGCGAACGGGTGCGTGAACAGGTGCGCTTGCAGGTGGGCAACCTGCTGGATCCGGCGTTGCTGGTGAACGAGGCGCCTTATGATTTTGTGTTCTGTCGCAACTTGCTGATCTATTTCGACCAGCCGACCCAGCAGCAGGTGTTCGAGGTGCTCAAGCGCCTGACCCATCAGGACGGCGTGCTGTTTATCGGCCCCGCCGAGGGCAGCTTGCTGGGACGCCTGGGCATGCGCTCGATCGGGATAGCCCAATCGTTCGCCTTCAGTCGCCACGGGGCTGTGGAGCCTCAATCGGTGCCGCCGCCGCCGTTGCCGGTTCGTCAGCCGCCGCCCCGGGGCGTTGCGCCAGTGATTCGGCCGCGGCCGTTTGCCGCGAACGTCACGCCGATTGCCCCACCCAAGAGCAGCGACGCCGCGACCTTGCTGGCCAATATCGCCGCCCTGGCCAACGGTGGCAAAAGCGCCGAGGCCCGTGGGGCGTGCGAAGAGTATTTGCGCAGCCATGCGCCGAACGCCCAGGTGTTCTATTGGCTGGGTCTGCTTAGCGACATGGCCGGCAGTGCGCTTGAAGCCCAGGGTTTTTATCGCAAGGCGCTTTATCTTGAACCGCAACACGCCGAGGCCCTGGTGCATCTGGCGACGCTGCTGGCTTCCCAGGGAGACGCGGCCGGAGCCCGTCGATTGCAGGAACGCGCCGCCCGTAGCGGGCGCACGGTAGACAGCGAGCACAAACGATGAGCGGTTCGGCTTCTTACAACGTTACCCATGACGATGCCCAAGCGATCGATGATTGCTGGAACCGCATCGGGGTGCATGGCGATAAATCCTGTCCACTGTTGGTCGAGCATATCCACTGCCGCAATTGCTCGGTGTACTCGGCGGCCGCTACCCGGCTGCTCGACCGTTACACCTTGCCGCAGGATCAACGGGACTTGTCCCTGGCCCCGGTGGACAACGAGGTGGTCACACGCTCGCTGCTGATGTTCCGCCTCGGCGAGGAATGGCTGGGCCTGACAACGCGCAGCCTGGTGGAAGTGGCACCGTTGCAGCCGATCCACTCGTTGCCCCACCAACGCTCACGGGCCTTGCTGGGCGTGGTGAATGTACGCGGGGCACTGGTGGCCTGCCTGTCGCTGGTGGAGCTGCTGGACCTGGAGCCCGGCGCGGCGGTGGCCGGTACACGGGTCATGCCGCGCATGTTGATTGTCGCGGCCAAGGGCGGGCCGGTGGTGGTGCCGGTGGATGAGGTGGACGGCATTCACGCCATCGATGAGCGCATCCTGGCGAACGCTTCGCCATCGGCGGGCAAGTACACCCGTGGCGTGTTGCCCTACAAAGGCCGCAGCCTGCGCTGGCTGGATGAAGAACAACTGTTGTCCGCCGTGGCCCGGAGTCTGTCATGACCCCTGACCAGATGCGCGACGCTTCGTTGTTGGAACTGTTCAGCCTGGAGGCCGAAGCCCAGGTCCAGGTGCTGAGCACCGGTTTGCTGGCCCTGGAGCGCGATCCGACCCAGGCCGATTACCTTGAGTCGTGCATGCGCGCGGCGCACTCCCTCAAGGGCGCGGCACGTATCGTCGGGGTGGACGCCGGCGTCAGCGTGGCCCACGTCATGGAGGATTGCCTGGTCGGTGCCCAGGAACGGCGCCTTATGCTGGGGGCCGAGCACATCGATGCCTTGCTGCAAGGCACCGACCTGCTGACGCGCATCGCCACGCCGGGCAACAACGTCGGCGCCCCGGACATCGACGCCTATGTGGCGTTGATGGGGCGTTTGCTCGACCCTAGCGCCGCACCAATGCCAGCGCCGGTGCCGACAAGCATCGAGGTGCCCGTCGACCCCGTCAGTGTCGAGCTGCCCGTTCCGGAACCGTTCGCGGCACCGGAGCCGGCTCCGAAGAATAAACGGGTCACCGAAGGCGGCGAGCGGGTCTTGCGGGTCACGGCCGAACGCCTCAACAGCTTGCTCGACCTGTCGAGCAAGTCCTTGGTCGAGACCCACCGCCTCAAGCCCTGGCTGGCGACGATGCAACGGCTCAAGCGCCAACAAGGCACTGGCTTGCGCGCCCTTGAAGAGCTGAACATGCACCTCAAGGATCACGCCCTGAGCCTGCAGGCCCAGGAAGCCCTTGGCGATGCCCGCCGCTTGCTCGCCGAGACCCAGCAGTTGCTGGCGCAGAAAACCGCCGAGCTGGATGAGTTCGCCTGGCAGGCCAGCCAACGGGCGCAGGTGCTCTACGATACGGCGCTGGCCTGTCGCATGCGGCCGTTCGCCGATGTGCTTTCGGGCCAGGTGCGTATGGTCCGTGACCTGGGCCGCAGCCTGGGCAAACAGGTGCGCCTGGAAATCGAAGGCGAGAAAACCCAGGTCGACCGCGATGTCCTGGAAAAGCTCGAAGCGCCACTGACCCACTTGCTGCGCAACGCCGTGGACCACGGCATCGAAGCCCCGGAGCAACGAATACTGGCCGGCAAGCCCGCCGAAGGCCTGATCCGCCTGCGCGCCTCTCATCAGGCGGGTCTGCTGGTCTTGGAGTTGGTGGATGACGGCGCCGGGGTGGACCTGGAGCGGGTGCGCCGCAGCATCGTCGAGCGCGGTCTTTCCCCTGAGCAAACCGCCGCCAGCCTGAGCGAAGAGGAACTGCTGACCTTCCTGTTCCTGCCCGGTTTCAGCCTGCGCGACAAAGTCACCGAAGTGTCCGGGCGCGGCGTCGGCCTGGACGCGGTCCAGCACATGGTCCGGCAGTTGCGCGGGGCGGTGGTGCTGGAGCAGACGGCGGGCGAGGGCAGTCGTTTCCATCTGGAGGTGCCACTGACGCTGTCGGTGGTGCGCAGCCTGGTTGTGGAAGTCGGCAATGAGGCGTACGCCTTTCCCCTGGCCCACATCGAACGCATGTGCGACCTGGCGCCGGAAGACATCGTCCAGGTCGAAGGGCGTCAGCATTTCTGGCACGAAGGCCGGCATATCGGCTTGGTCGCCGCCAGCCAGTTGCTCGATCGCCCGTCGACGCAGAACGGCGGCCAGACCCTCAAGGTCGTGGTGATCCGCGAGCGCGAGACGATCTACGGGGTGGCGGTGGAGCGGTTCATCGGCGAGCGAACCCTGGTCGTCCTGCCCCTGGACGAACGCCTGGGCAAGGTCCAGGACATTTCCGCCGGGGCCCTGCTCGACGACGGCTCGGTGGTGTTGATTATCGATGTCGAAGACCTGTTGCGCTCGGTGGAAAAATTGCTCGATACCGGGCGCCTGGAGCGCATCGCCCGGCAGAACCAGGCCCTGGCCCCGCGCAAGCGGATCCTGGTGGTGGACGATTCCCTGACCGTGCGCGAGCTGCAACGCAAGTTGCTGCTCAATCGCGGCTATGACGTGGCAGTGGCGGTGGATGGCATGGATGGCTGGAATGCATTGCGTTCAGAGGATTTCGACTTGTTGATCACCGATATCGACATGCCGCGCATGGACGGTATCGAGCTGGTGTCGCTGTTGCGGCGCGACAACCGCTTGCAGTCGCTGCCGGTGATGGTGGTGTCCTACAAGGATCGCGAAGAAGATCGTCGCCGTGGCCTCGACGCCGGCGCCGACTATTATTTGGCCAAGGCGAGTTTCCACGACGACGCCTTGCTCGACGCCGTGGTTGAACTGATCGGAGGGGCGCGCGCTTGAAGATCGCCATCGTCAATGACATGCCCCTGGCGGTCGAGGCCCTGCGCCGGGCCCTGGCGTTCGAGCCGGCGCACCAACTGGTCTGGGTGGCCGCCAACGGGGCCGAGGCGGTGCAGCGCTGCGCCGAGTACACCCCGGACCTGATCCTGATGGACTTGCTCATGCCGATCATGGACGGGGTGGAGGCCACTCGGCGGATCATGGCCGACAGCCCCTGCGCTATCGTGATTGTCACCGGGGACAGCCAGCAGAATGTCCACCGGGTGTTCGAGGCCATGGGCCATGGCGCACTGGATGTGGTCGACACCCCGGCCCTGGGGGTCGGTAATCCGGCGGACGCTGCTGCACCGCTGCTGCGCAAGATCGCCAACATCGGCTGGCTGATCGGCGAGCGCAACAAGCATGAGCGCCCCGCGCCAGCGGCGCAGCGTACGGCGGTGTCGCGCAAGAGCCTGGTGGCCATCGGGTCATCGGCGGGCGGGCCGGCGGCGCTGGAAGTGCTGCTCAAGGCGTTGCCACGGGACTTTGCCCCAGCGATCGTGCTGGTCCAGCATGTCGACGAGGTGTTCGCCGCGGGCATGGCTGAGTGGCTGGGCAGCGTGTCGGGCCACACGGTGCGCCTGGCCCGGCACGGCGAAACGCCGCAAAGTGGCACGGTGTTGCTGGCCGGGACCAACCATCATCTGCGTTTGTTGAAGAACGGCACCCTGGCCTATACCGCCGAGCCGGTGAACGAGATCTACCGGCCCTCCATCGACGTGTTTTTTGAAAGTGTCGCCCAGTACTGGAGCGGTGACGCAGTGGGCGTATTGCTCACCGGCATGGGCCGCGACGGTGCGCAAGGGCTTAAACTCATGCGCCAGCAGGGCTATGTGACCATCGCTCAGGACCAGCGCAGCAGCGCGGTGTACGGCATGCCCAAAGCAGCGGCCGCTATCGATGCCGCCGTCCATATTCTTGCCCTGGACGCCATCGCGCCACGGCTGTTGGAGATTGTGACCCCATGAAGAACCCCGCGAGCCTTGCCCCGGGCCGTACCCAGGTAAGCCATCATGAATGATCTGCAGCTCGACGATTTCAAGCGCGATGAGAACGCCGCCATGGTCTTGCTCGTCGACGATCAGGCGATGATCGGCGAAGCGGTGCGGCGCGGGCTGTCGAATGAAGAAAACATCGACTTCCATTTCTGCTCCGACCCCCATCAGGCCATCGCCCACGCGATTCGCATCAAGCCGACGGTGATTCTCCAGGACCTGGTGATGCCCGGCCTGGATGGCCTGAGCCTGGTGCGCGAGTACCGTAACCATCCCTCCACCCGCGATATCCCGATCATTGTCCTGTCCACCAAGGAGGACCCGCTGGTCAAGAGCGCGGCGTTCGCGGCCGGGGCCAACGACTACCTGGTCAAGTTGCCGGACAACATCGAACTGGTGGCGCGCATCCGCTATCACTCGCGTTCCTACATGATGCTGTTGCAGCGCGACGCGGCCTATCGCGCACTGCGGGTCAGCCAGCAGCAACTGCTCGACACCAACCTGGTGCTGCAACGGTTGATGAACTCCGATGGCCTGACCGGGTTGTCCAATCGCCGGCATTTCGATGAGTACCTGGAACTGGAATGGCGCCGGGCGCTGCGCGACCAGAGCCAACTGTCGCTGCTGATGATCGACGTGGACTACTTCAAGGCCTACAACGACAATTTCGGTCACCTGGAGGGCGACGAAGCCCTGCGCAAGGTCGCCACGGCGATCCGCGAGGCGTGCAGCCGTCCGTCCGACTTGCCGGCCCGCTACGGCGGCGAGGAGTTCGCCCTGGTGCTGCCGGGCACCTCGCCGGGCGGCGCCCGGTTGATGGCCGAAAAACTGCGCCAGAGCGTCGTCGCCCTGAAAATCCCCCACACCACGCCCGACGGCGGCGAGAACCTGACCGTCAGCATTGGCGTCTCGACCGTCACCCCGCAGCAAGGTGGCGATTGGCGGCAACTTATCTCGGCGGCGGACAAGGGGCTGTACCTGGCCAAGCACAATGGGCGTAATCGGGTGGGCTTCGAGTAGCTAGCGGTTGCTGAAGAGGTGTTATGTGGCGAGGCATAAGCTTGTGGGAGCAAGGCTTGCCCGCGATGAAGGCACCTTGGTTCCACTTGAAACCGCACCGACTTCATCGCGGGCAAGCCTTGCTCCCACAGCTCACTTGCCACGAGCGATCTGCGCTGAGCAAACCTCAATCCCCTAAAGCCGCCAGGCGGGCTGCCGCTGGCGCTTGATTACGTTATACTCGCCGGCTTTCAAAAGTTCGCCAACGAGTGCTGCCCGCCATGGAAATCAACCCGATCCTGAACACCATCAAGGACCTGTCCGAGCGCTCCGAAACTATTCGGGGGTATCTTTGACTACGATCAAAAGCATGAGCGCCTGACCGAGGTCAATCGCGAGCTTGAAGATCCGAGTGTCTGGAACAACCCTTCGTACGCCCAGGAACTGGGCCGCGAGCGTTCTGCGCTGGCGCAGATCGTCGAGACCCTGGACGAGTTGTCCAGCGGCCTGGCCGATTGCCGCGACCTGCTGGACATGGCTGTCGAAGAGAACGATGAAGGCGCGGTCGGCGATGTCGTCGCCGAGCTGACACGCCTCGACGAGAACCTCGCCAAGCTGGAATTCCGTCGCATGTTCAGCGGCGAGATGGACATGAACAACGCCTACCTGGACATCCAGGCCGGTTCCGGCGGCACCGAGGCCCAGGACTGGGCCAACATCCTGTTGCGCATGTACCTGCGCTGGGCAGACAAGCGCGGTTTCGACGCCACCATCATGGAACTGTCGGCCGGTGAAGTCGCCGGGATCAAGGGCGCCACCGTGCACATCAAGGGCGAATACGCCTTTGGCTGGCTGCGGACCGAGATCGGCGTGCACCGCCTGGTGCGCAAGAGCCCGTTCGACTCCGGCAACCGTCGCCACACCTCGTTCTCGGCCGTGTTCGTTTCGCCGGAAATCGACGACAACATCGAGATCGAGATCAACCCGGCGGACCTGCGCATCGACACCTACCGTTCCTCCGGGGCCGGTGGCCAGCACGTCAACACCACCGACTCGGCGGTACGGATTACCCACGTACCGACCAACACCGTGGTCAGCTGCCAGAACGAGCGCTCCCAGCACGCCAACAAAGACACCGCGATGAAGATGCTGCGGGCCCGCCTGTACGAGCAGGAAGTGCAGAAACGCAACGCGGCGTCCCAGGCGCTGGAAGACACCAAGTCGGACATCGGCTGGGGTCACCAGATCCGTTCGTACGTGCTCGACGCCTCGCGGATCAAGGACCTGCGTACCAGCATCGAACGCAGCGATTGCGACAAGGTACTCGACGGCGATATCGATGAATACCTGATCGCCAGCCTCAAACAAGGGCTGTAACGCGACACCCATGCGGCGGTCGGGCACGCTTCCATCAGGACGCGCGGCTCGCCCGCAAACTCCGGCCCGGGCCGGGGGCAACGAACCTGTGATGGAAACCTTAAAGACATGAGCGACCTAGAACTCGACCCGCAAGCCCTGCAACAGGAAGAAAACTCCCTGATCGCCCTGCGCAAGGAAAAGCTTGCTGCCGAGCGCGCCAAGGGCCAGGCCTTCCCCAACGACTTCCGCCGCGACGCCTACTGCGACGTCTTGCAGAAGCAGTATGCGGACAAGACCAAGGAAGAGCTGGCCGAGGCGGCGATTCCAGTCAAGGTGGCCGGTCGTATCATGCTCAATCGTGGTTCGTTCATGGTGATCCAGGACATGACCGGGCGTATCCAGGTCTACGTCAACCGCAAGACCCTGCCGGAAGAAACCCTGGCGGCCGTCAAGACCTGGGACCTGGGCGACATCATTGCCGCCGAAGGCACCCTGGCCCGTTCCGGCAAGGGTGACCTGTACGTCGAGATGACCAGCGTGCGCCTGCTGACCAAGTCCCTGCGCCCGCTCCCGGACAAGCACCACGGCCTGACCGACACCGAGCAGCGCTATCGCCAGCGCTACGTCGACCTGATCGTCAATGAAGACGTGCGCCAGACGTTCCGCGTGCGTTCGCAAGTCATCGCTCACATCCGCAGCTTCCTGATGAAGCGCGACTTCCTGGAAGTCGAGACGCCGATGCTGCAGACCATCCCTGGCGGCGCCGCGGCCAAGCCGTTCGAAACCCACCACAATGCCCTGGACATGGAAATGTTCCTGCGCATCGCGCCGGAGCTGTACCTCAAGCGGCTGGTGGTCGGTGGCTTCGAGAAAGTCTTCGAGATCAACCGCAACTTCCGTAACGAAGGCGTTTCGACCCGGCACAACCCCGAGTTCACCATGCTCGAGTTCTACCAGGCCTACGCCGACTACGAAGACAACATGGACCTGACCGAGGAGCTGTTCCGCGAGCTGGCGCAGCTTGTTCTCGGGACTACCGATGTGCCGTACGGCGACAAGGTGTTCCACTTCGGCGAGCCGTTCGTGCGCCTGTCGGTGTTCGACTCGATCCTCAAGTACAACCCTGAGATCACCGCCGCCGACCTGCAGGACATCGACAAGGCCCGCGCCATCGCCAAGAAGGCCGGCGCCAAGGTGCTCGGCTTCGAAGGCCTGGGCAAGCTGCAAGTGATGATTTTCGAAGAACTGGTCGAGCACAAGCTGGAACAGCCGCATTTCATCACCCAGTACCCGTTCGAAGTGTCGCCGCTGGCCCGTCGCAACGACGAGAACCCAAGCGTGACCGACCGTTTCGAGCTGTTCATCGGTGGTCGTGAAATCGCCAACGCCTATTCCGAGCTCAACGATGCCGAAGACCAGGCCGAGCGTTTCATGGCCCAGGTGGCCGACAAGGACGCTGGCGACGACGAAGCCATGCACTACGATGCTGACTTCGTGCGCGCCCTGGAGTACGGCATGCCGCCGACCGCCGGCGAAGGCATCGGCATCGATCGCCTGGTGATGCTGCTGACCAACTCACCGTCGATCCGGGATGTCATTCTCTTCCCGCACATGCGGCCTCAAGCGTAAGTGCTTCAATTAAAAAGCCGCCTCGATGGGCGGCTTTTTATTGCCTGTCTGGTACAAACGTATCAATTGGTTAGTTTTTCAAAGAGCGAGGAAGACCTGTCGTGAATCGTGCAATGGCTTCAGAAGGTGCAGCGGGCGTCGCCACGGCTGTCGCTGAAAGTGTTCAGTACCAGGGCCGCAAGGCCAGCCGACAGGGCAGTGAGCAGCGTCGCCAGGAGATTCTCGATGCGGCCATGCGCATTGTCGTGCGCGATGGCGTGCGTGCGGTGCGTCACCGCGCGGTGGCCGCCGAAGCGGGCGTGCCGCTGTCGGCCACCACCTATTATTTCAAGGACATCGACGACCTGCTCACCGACACCTTCGCCCAGTACGTGGAGCGTAGCGCGGCGTTCATGGGCAAGCTGTGGGCCAACAACGAAGGCCTGCTGCGGGAAATGGTCGCCTATGGTGACGGCAGCGCCCAATCGCGCTCGCAGCTGGCTGACGACATTGCCCGGATGACCGCCGACTACGTGCGGCATCAGCTGGACAGTCGTCGTGAATACCTGATGGCCGAGCAGGCCTTTCGCCAGGAAGCCCTGCTCAACCCGCGCCTGGCGGAGTTGGTGCGTTCCCACCAGCAGATTTTGCTGCACGGCACGTGTCAGTTTTTCCAGGTATTAGGCTCCCGCGAGCCGCAACAGGATGCCAAAGTGTTGACGGCGATTATCGGACGGATGGAATATCAGGGCTTGCTCAATGGTGCCGAGCCGGTCGCCGATGAAGATATGCTCGGCATCCTGACCCGCTACATGCATCTGGTACTGGCGTCGGTGTGACCCATTTGTGGGCCACCACAGCCTTTGTGGCGAGGGAGTTCAAATGAAAGCCTGGCGTGCCGTTGTACTGGCCGTGTCGTTGCTGCTGCTCAGTGGCTGCCTGGTGTCGTTCAAGGCGCCGTTGCCTGACAGCGAAGCCGCGCCCGCGGGCCTGCTCGGCCACTGGACCAGCACCAATGCCTGGGGTGAACCGTTGAACCTGGAACTGACGCAGGTCGGCAAGCACCGCTACCAGGCCATCAGCTACTTCAGGGCCAGGCCCCATGAACGCGAAGCCATTCCCCTGACGGTGTCCCGGCACGGCAGCCGCTGGTACCTGTCGGCCAAGGTGCCGGCCCGCTATGGCGGACATTTCCTGATCGCCGGTTTCGAATTGACCGATAAACAGGAACTGGTGGTCTACAACCTGGATCTGGAACAGATCAACCAGGCGATCGACCAGAAGCTCCTCAGCGGCCAGCCGAACCAGAGCGAGGAGGGCGAAGGCGTGTTGGTGGACAGCGACATGAACAAGGTTTTCAGCTACCTCGACGACCCGGCCAATTCCGATGTGTTCTCGGAAGCCGTGCGTTACCAAAGACCGGCCAAATCCCAATAATTGCTACAAGCGGACGTTTTTTCACAGGAGTTCCGGGTGGACGATTACCAGCAGACGATACGCAACTTGTCCGATCGCATTGTGCTGGCGCAAACGCCGATTCGCATCCTCGATGCGGTGAAGTGGGACGAGAACATCCGCAAAGGGTTTCTCAAGGCCAAGGGCAAGGAAATGCCTGCGGTGGATCGCGACTATTACCTCAACCGGCCACTGTCCTTCGATTCCAGCAAAGTGAAGCTGGAGTTCCAGAACATCGAGCGTGACATCACCCGTCAACTGGGGCAGTTCAACCCGGTTGGCCAGATCATGCGCCGCATGTGCAAGGAATACCGCATGGTGGTGCGCATGCTCGAAGCGCGTGGCACCGAGGATTTCGGGCTGATCTCCCAGGAACTCTATGGCGCCGCCTCCGATGCCTTCCACGCCGGCGACCCGACCCTGGCCGACCTGGGCCTGATGCTTTCCGATTACCTGAATAACATCGATGGCCGTGGCGACCTCAAGGACGAGCCGAAACTCCTCAGCGCCAAGGAAGCCGTCAACCTGTTGCAACACCGTCTCAACCGGGTGTTCGGCGAAGCCGAGGAAACCATCCGGGTGTTCGAGTCCGACGGCATCGTGGCCGACGCGGCGGCGGGCGCGGACTACATCAAGATCCGCACCGATGCGATGTTCAACGAACGCGATGTGCGGGCGCTGGAGGTCCATGAAGGGCTGGTGCACGTCGGCACCACCCTCAACGGCCTGAACCAGCCGATCTGCACCTTCCTGTCCAAGGGCCCGCCCTCGTCAACGGTGACCCAGGAAGGCCTGGCGATCCTGATGGAAATCATCACCTTCGCCTCTTACCCGAGTCGCCTGCGCAAACTGACCAACCGCACCCGGGCCATTCATATGGTGGAGGAGGGCGCCGATTTCCTGCAGATCTTCGAATTCTTCCGCGAGCAGGGTTTTGAAATGGCCGAAAGCTACGGCAACGCCAGCCGGGTGTTCCGTGGCTCGGTGCCGACCGGGCTGCCATTCACCAAAGACTTGTCCTACCTCAAGGGCTTCATCATGGTTTACAACTACATTCAGCTGGCCGTGCGCAAAGGCAAGCTGGAGCAGGTGCCGCTGCTGTTCTGCGGCAAGACCACCCTGGAGGACATGCGCACGTTGCGCCAGTTGGTGGACGAAGGCCTGGTGGTGCCGCCCAAATACCTGCCCGAGCAGTTCCGCGACATGAACGCCCTGTCGGCCTGGATGTGTTTCTCCAACTTCCTGAACCACCTGAGCCTGGACCGGATCGAGGCGGATTATTCCAATATCCTTTGAACACAACACCCACCCCCTGTGGGAGCGAGCTTGCTCGCGATAGCAGCAGGACAGTCAACACAGCCGTGACTGAACCGCCGCTATCGCGAGCAAGCTCGCTCCCACAAGGGGGTTATGTTTCAACCTGATCTTGCGAGGTTTCACCGGATGCGAATCCTCGGCATCTTTTGCCTGCTGCTGGCCCTGAGCGGCTGCAGCTCACTGCTGTTCTACCCCGAGCGCGGTCTGCCGTTTACCCCCGAGCGGGCCAAGCTCGAGTACCGCGACGTCACCCTGACCACCGCTGACGGCCTCAAGCTCCGAGGCTGGTGGCTGCCCGTCAAGCCAGGCGTGGAGGTCAAGGGCACGGTGCTGCATTTGCACGGCAACGGCGGCAACCTGGCCTGGCACCTGGGCGGGAGCTGGTGGTTGCCGGAGCAGGGTTACCAGGTGTTGATGGTCGATTACCGGGGTTACGGCGTGTCCGAAGGCGAGCCGAGCCTGCCGGCGATTTACCAGGACATCGACGCCGCGTTCCAATGGCTCGACCAGTCGCCCGAGGTCCAGGGCAAGCCGCTGGTGCTGCTCGGCCAGAGCCTGGGCGGCGCGCTGGCGGTGCATTACTTGGTGGAACATCCCCAGCGGCAACGGCAGCTCAAGGCCTTGGTGCTCGATGGCGTGCCCGCCAGTTACCGCGACGTCGGACGTTTTGCCCTGAGCACATCGTGGCTGACCTGGCCGTTCCAGGTGCCGTTGTCCTGGCTGGTGCCGGACGGTGACAGCGCGATCAGTTCCGTGGCGCAATTGAATGGCGTACCGAAATTGATCTACCACAGCCTGGATGACCCTATCGTGCCTCTTTCCAACGGCATCCGCCTGTATCAAGCTGCGCCGCCACCGCGGGTCCTGCAATTGACCCGCGGCGGCCATGTACAGACATTCGCCGACCCGACCTGGCGCACCGTGATGCTGCGCTACCTCGACGACCCCCAGCACTTTGACGGCCTGCGCCGCCTGGGCGAAGTCCCGAACTACCCGAAATCACCCGTTGAATCACCAGAGAATCCGCAATGAGCGAAGAACGTAACGCCATCCCCCTGATCATCACCGGTATCTGCAGCATCCTCGGCACCGTTGCGGTGCTGTGGTACTACGGCTACCTGCACTTCGCCAAGCCCGAGGACGCGTTGCTGCTCAACCAATTCACCATGCTCAAGACCGTGCCGGGGGAGGACTACAAGGTCTCCCTGGAGCCGGCCCCCGAGGTCGCCCAGTGCATCGATGGTGTGCTGGTGTTGTTCGACACCGAGCAGAAAGGCCTGACCGGTGTGCTGATCAACGAGAAGAAACGCGCGGTGCGCTGCATGGGCCAGGAGACGCCGCAGAAGCTTCAGCCGTAACAATTCCCTGTGGGAGCGAGCTTGCTCGCGATAGCGGTGGATCAGTCGACACCTATGTCGACTGACCTGCCGCCATCGCGAGCAAGCTCGCTCCCACAGGGGAATAAGCCATTAAAAAGCCCCGCCTGATTGAAGTCAGGCGGGGCTTTTTTGTTGCTCTCAGCCGATCAGTTGGCGCTCATGGTCGAACGCGGAGCCACTGGCTGGTTGTCGTTGGAGATGGTCACTTCCACGCGACGGTTCATGGCGCGGCCCGAGACGCTGGTGTTGTCAGCCACCGGGAATTCCTTGCCGTAGCCCTGAGTTACGATACGGGCTGGGTCGACGCCCATCTTCACCAGCTCGGTGCGCACGGAGCTCGCGCGGCGTTCCGACAGCGACTGGTTGTAGGAATCCGAACCGGTGCTGTCGGTGTAGCCTTCGATGATCACCTTGCGGTCCGGGTTTTCCTGGAGGAACTGCGCCAGTTTGTTCACGTTCGTTATGCCGCTGGCGCGCAGGTCGGACTTGTTGGTGGCGAACAGCACGTCGCCGAAGGTCACCAGGGTGCCGCGTTCGGTCTGCTTGGCGTTCAGGCTGTCCTGCAGTTGCTTGATCTGCGCGTTGCGAGCGTCGAGCAGCGCACGGGCGCGTTCGTCGCCGGCGTTTTTCAGCTCGGCTTCGGCGTTGCGCAGGGCGATGGTCTGCTTGGCCACTTCGACGCGCTGATTGGTCAGGTAGGCCAACTGGTCGACCTTGGCTTCGTCTTCCTTGTCCAGGTAGGCCTTGTCGGCCTTGGCCAGGAAGTCCGCCGCGTCTTTGGTTTCCAGGGCCGCCACTTTAGTCGCCGCCGGGTCGGCCTGCAGGCCGTTGAAGTTGGTCCGCGCCTGTTCCAGGTTCGCGTTCGGGTCATGGGAGCAAGCGGCCAGGGCTACGCAGGCTGCGAGCAGGGCGGGCATCATCAAGTGTTTGTGCATCATAGTCTGTCGTCCTTTTATCAATGAGAAGTACGTCGTGGCGTGAACGGATTACTGAAGCTTGTTCATGCCTTCCTGACGCAGTTCCTGAACCCCTTTCTGAGAATCCTTGAGTGCTTGTTCAGCCTTGGCGGCCTGGGCCTTGCGCTCGGCGACGCGGGCATCCCACTCGGCCTGTTCGGCCAGTCGCTTGGCTTCGTCGTACTTCTTGTCATGCATGGCGATTTCGGCTTGCTTCAGTTTGTCCTGGGCCGATTTCATTTCCACAGCGGCGAATTCGGTGCCGCCGGCGCTGACCGCGCTGTTGACCGCCGATTGGGTCACCGCGTACTGCTCAGACGGTGGATTACCGGCGCAACCGGCGAGAATGAAGCTGCTACCGATCGCCAGGGCAGCCAGCTTCAAGCCGCGCAGGCCAGTGGATGAGGGTTTGGCAGTGCAGGTATTCATAGGCTTCAACTCCATTGGAAAACTCCTGAAAAAACGACAAATCCATGCTGGGACCGAAACCGTGACGTCTGGTTAGGCGCTGGCGCCAAGGCGCGTTTATTTAAACAACCGTTCCAGTATGGTTACTCGGTGTGACCCGAGGCGTTTTTCAAAAGTTCAGCGAGGATGGCCATTCGCCAAAAGGAATGACTGACTGATCGGTCAGCGACAGAAAAGCTGAACTTTCAGGGCGCGCAGCGGTATTCCCGGCGTAGGGAGACGTGTGTTTTTTGGAGGGCGTGTGTAGGCACTGCCGAGCGAAGCGAGGCTGCGATCTTTCCCTTGCCGCTTGAGTCTCAAGCGAAAGATCAAAAGATCGCAGCCTTCGGTAGCGCCTACAACGCTTTGCGCCGTTGGGAAATCAGTGTTTGGATTTGTCGTTCTGCGAGGAAAGTTCGTGCAGATGCCGACGGGACAACGCGAGGAATCGCGGGGTCGGGCCCACATCTTCGTACAGCGGGTCACCTTCTTCATCGGTGGCCACCACCTGCGAACCCTTGATGTAGGGGAAGCTCGCTTCCAGCTCTTCCAGCGCCGCCCCGATCAGTTCGCCCAGTAGCTCCTCGGGGTGGCGCTTGGGGTACATGTCGCAAATCGCCGCCAGGCGCGCGGCGGCTTCCACGTCCAGATGGATCGTGTAGCCAGTCTGGGTCAGGCGACCCTTGGCGTTCTCTTCCCAATGCTGGGCAAGCTCACGAATTTTCATGATGACCTCAATCAGTCTGCTCGTGGCAGGCGCGGTGAGTGACAAGCCGTTGTGTGGCTTACTCATGAGACTAGCTTTGTTGGACAAGGTTTAAAGTCCCTTCGTCGCTTGTCATAAGCGGCGGGCATCGGCACTCTCTAAGCCAAGAGCTGTCCGGACTTTTTTGCTGGAGAAATGCTGATGACCGATATCGATGCCCGCTTGCGCGAGGATGTCCACCTGCTCGGCGAACTGCTGGGCAATACCATCCGCGAACAGTACGGGGACACGTTTCTCGACAAGATCGAGCAGATCCGCAAAGGGGCCAAGGCTGACCGACGCGGCTCCGTGGACGCCGAACTCAGCGCCAGCCTCAACCAACTGAGCGAGGACGAATTGCTGCCGGTGGCGCGCGCGTTCAACCAGTTTCTCAACCTCGCCAACATTGCCGAACAGTACCAACTGATCCATCGTCGCGACGAGTCGCAACCGGCGCCCTTCGAAGCACGGGTCCTGCCCGAGCTGCTCGCCCGGTTGCGGGCCGAGGGCCATGGCGCCGAGGCCCTGGCCCGGCAGTTGGGTCGCCTGGAGATCGAACTGGTCCTCACGGCCCACCCCACGGAAGTGGCTCGCCGCACGCTGATCCAGAAATACGACGCCATCGCCGCGCAACTGGCCGCCCAGGATCACCGCGACCTGACCAGCGCCGAGCGCGCGCAGATTCACGAACGGCTGCAACGCTTGATCGCCGAAGCCTGGCACACCGAAGAGATTCGCCGCACCCGGCCGACCCCGGTGGATGAAGCCAAGTGGGGGTTCGCGGTGATCGAGCATTCGCTGTGGCACGCCATCCCCAATTACCTGCGCAAGGCCGATCAGGCCCTGCATGCCGCTACCGGCTTGCGTCTGCCGCTGGAGGCCGCACCGATCCGCTTTGCCTCGTGGATGGGTGGCGACCGTGACGGTAACCCGAATGTCACTGCCGCCGTGACCCGCGAGGTGCTGTTGCTGGCGCGTTGGATGGCGGCCGACCTGTACCTGCGTGACGTCGACCAACTGGCGGCCGAGCTGTCCATGCAAAACGCCAGTGAGGCCTTGCGTGCCCAGGCCGGCGATAGCGCCGAACCGTATCGCGCCGTGCTCAAGCAACTGCGCGAACGCCTGCGCGCCACCCGCAACTGGGCCCACGCCTCCTTGAGTGCCGCCACGCCACCCGGCGCCGAGGTGTTGCAGCACAACCGCGAACTGTTGGACCCCTTGGAGCTGTGCTACCACTCCCTGCATGAGTGCGGCATGGGCGTGATTGCCGACGGGCCGTTGCTCGATTGCCTGCGCCGGGCGGTGACCTTCGGCTTGTTCCTGGTGCGCCTCGATGTGCGCCAGGACTCGACGCGCCATAGCGCCGCCATGACGGAAATAACCGACTACCTGGGCCTGGGCCGCTATGAGGATTGGAACGAGGAGCAGCGCATCGGCTTCCTGCTCGAGGAGCTGAACAACCGGCGCCCGCTGCTGCCGGCCCATTTCAAGCCCTCGGCCGACACCGCGGAAGTGTTGGCGACGTGCCGGGAAGTGGCGGCGGCGCCGGCGGCGTCCCTGGGTTCCTATGTGATCTCCATGGCCGGCGCGGCTTCCGATGTCCTCGCCGTGCAATTGTTGTTGAAGGACGCTGGCGTGTTGCGGCCGATGCGGGTGGTGCCGCTGTTCGAAACCCTGGCCGACCTGGACAACGCCGGGCCGGTGATCGAGCGGCTGTTGCTGCTGCCCGGCTATCGCTCGCGGTTGCAAGGTCCTCAGGAAGTGATGATCGGCTACTCCGACTCGGCCAAGGATGCCGGAACCACGGCGGCGGCCTGGGCACAGTATCGGGCCCAGGAGCGGCTGGTGGATATCTGCCGCGAGCAGCAAGTCGAACTGCTGTTGTTCCACGGCCGTGGCGGCACCGTGGGCCGTGGCGGCGGTCCGGCGCACGCGGCGATCCTGTCCCAGCCACCCGGTTCGGTGGCCGGGCGTTTCCGCACCACCGAGCAAGGCGAAATGATTCGTTTCAAATTCGGCCTGCCGGACATCGCCGAACAGAACCTCAATCTTTACCTCGCCGCGGTGCTTGAAGCGACGTTGCTGCCACCGCCGCCACCCACGCCGCAGTGGCGGGACTTGATGGACGAACTGGCGGCCGATGGCGTCAGTGCCTATCGCGCCGCGGTGCGGGAGAACCCGCAATTCGTCGAGTACTTCCGCCAGTCCACCCCCGAGCAGGAACTCGGGCGCCTGCCCCTGGGCAGTCGTCCGGCCAAGCGTCGGGCCGGCGGCATCGAAAGCCTGCGGGCGATCCCGTGGATCTTCGGCTGGACCCAGACCCGTCTGATGCTGCCGGCCTGGCTCGGCTGGGAAACCGCGCTGAGCAAGGCCCTGGAGCGCGGCGAAGGTGAGTTGCTGGGGCAGATGCGCGAGCAATGGCCGTTCTTCCGGACCCGCATCGATATGCTGGAGATGGTGCTGGCCAAGGCCGACGCCGATATCGCGCGCTCTTACGACGAGCGTTTGGTGGAACCTGGGCTGCTGCCTTTGGGTGCGCACTTACGCGACCTATTGTCGCAGGCCTGCTCGGTGGTCCTTGGCTTGACCGGTCAGTCGCAGCTACTGGCACATAGCCCAGCCACACTGGAATTCATTCGCCTGCGCAACACCTACCTCGACCCGTTACACCTGTTGCAGGCCGAACTGTTGGCGCGTTCGCGGCAGCAGGACGTGGCCCAGGGCAGCCCCGTGGAACAGGCGTTGCTGGTGTCTGTGGCGGGGATCGCCGCCGGTTTGCGTAATACCGGCTAACATCAGGCAGCGCACCGAAACGGCTCGTCCGGCATTGCCGGGCGTTGCCTGCAGGGGGAGGGGGCAGGTCGAGCAGGCGACAGTTTGTTGTTCGGTTGCGACGCTCGCCACCCCCTCCGAAGGTCGTATCGGGCGCGGGTTCCTCCGACTTTCGGCGGCTTGTGTGGGTCGGGCCTGCTGTGTATCTTGATCAGCCTTTGGCCGTTTGGGCGGTCACGATCCTGTTTTTCGAAGATTGGCCCCACGAGGCGAATCCGAGCGTTTTACATAAAAAAATTGAGGAGCACATCGATGCGCGTCATTCTGCTGGGAGCTCCCGGGGCCGGTAAAGGTACTCAGGCAAAGTTCATCACCGAAAAATTCGGTATCCCGCAAATCTCCACTGGCGACATGCTGCGTGCCGCGGTCAAGGCGGGCACTCCACTGGGCGTTCAAGCCAAGAGCATCATGGATGCCGGCGGCCTGGTGTCGGATGACCTGATCATCGCCCTGGTCAAGGATCGCATCGCTCAACCCGACTGCGCCAATGGCTTCCTGTTCGATGGCTTCCCGCGCACCATTCCCCAGGCTGAAGCCCTGGTGACGGCTGGCGTCGAGCTGGATGCGGTGGTTGAAATTGCCGTCGAAGACGAGGAAATCGTCCAGCGCATTGCCGGTCGACGCGTTCATGAGCCTTCCGGTCGCGTTTACCACACCGTTTACAATCCGCCGAAAACCGAAGGCAAGGACGATGTGACAGGTGAAGACCTGGTGCAACGCAAGGACGATACCGAAGAAACCGTGCGTCATCGCCTGTCGGTCTACCATTCCCAGACCAAGCCGCTGGTGAATTTCTACCAGAAACTGTCGGCTGCCAATGGCAAGCCGAAATACAGCCACATCGAAGGTGTCGGTTCGGTTGAAGCGATCACGGCCAAGGTGCTTGCAGCCTTGAGCTGAAAAGTCTGATCCGTTGCATCAACTACGGCCCGCTTGCGGGCCGTAGTTGTTTATACTGGCGCACTTTTTTCCACCTGATTTACGGACACATCGATGAGCACCTTGCTGGCCCTGGACACCGCGACTGAAGCTTGCTCCGTTGCCTTGCTGCACAACGGCAAGTTCACGAGCCATTACGAGGTGATCCCGCGCCTGCATGCGCAGAAACTGTTGCCGATGATCCAGCGACTGTTGAGCGATGCCGGGACGACCTTGCAGGCGGTGGACGCGATTGCCTTCGGTCGCGGGCCAGGGGCATTTACTGGCGTGCGCATCGCCATCGGAGTGGTGCAGGGGTTGGCCTTTGCCCTGGAGCGGCCGGTGTTGCCGGTCTCGAACCTGGCGGTACTGGCCCAGCGGGCGATGCGTGAGCACGGCGCTCGCCAGGTGGCGGCGGCCATCGATGCGCGTATGGACGAGGTGTACTGGGGTTGCTACCGCGAAACCGCCGGTGAGATGCGCCTGGTCGGTTCCGAGGCGGTATTGCCACCCGAGGCCGCGGCGTTGCCAAGCGGGGCCGACGGTGACTGGTTTGGCGCCGGCACAGGTTGGGGTTACGGCGAGCGCATCGCGGTCAGCCTGGCCGGCCAGGACGCCACCCTGTTGCCTCACGCCGAAGACCTGCTGGCCCTGGCCCGTTTCGCCTGGGCACGCGGCGAAGCCATTCCAGCCGATGATGCGCAGCCGGTGTACCTGCGGGACAAGGTTGCAACACCCAAGTCCGAGCGGTAACTCGACAGCGACGGGTATTCAAGCTCCCTCGCCACAAAGTCATTTGCACCTCCAAAAGTCACACCCGATATTGCCAGTCGTCACTTTTTCGGCCCGTTTTTAAACCTTTTGGATTTTATGTGTTCTAGTTATCACTTGCGCATTTGCGCGGCTGCGAAAGTGCCGCTAAATTGCCATCATTGATACCGAGCATTCTGTTATGCGTATAGACGGCTTTTCATCCCAGTCCTACCCCATCAAGCGTCGGCCTCGTGCGGGTAAAGCCACTGAGCCGGAAAACTTCGATGACATCGACGGTGACCTGGAATTTCCGTCCGAGGAACAATTGGCCGCCCGCGCCGCCAAAGCTTCCGCGCAACGCCTGAGCAATCTTCCCGCCCGTCAGCAAGACATGCTTTATCACCGTGCGATGAGCCGCAGTGTCGCTACGGCCCTGGCGAGCTACCTGAGCACCGCCGGTTTCGTCGATTGGGATATGGAAGTGCTGGGACTCGATCTCTACATCTGATGGTCTTGCCTTACTACCTGGGCTGTCCGTCCTGGAGCGAAAACGCCTGGCGCGATTACCTTTATCCCCAGGACGCCAAAAGCACCGACTTCCTCGATCTCTATTCCCAAGTGTTCAACGCAGTGGAAGGCAATACGACCTTCTATGCCAGCCCGTCTGCGGCCACGGTCCAGCGCTGGGCCGACATCATGCCCGAACACTTTCGTTTCACCGCCAAGTTTCCCGGTGATATCAGCCACAATGGCGACTTGCGCGAGCGCCTGACGGCCACCGAAACCTTCCTGCAACTGCTCAGCCCATTGGGCGAGCGCGTCGCGCCGTACTGGCTGCAACTGTCCAAGGCCTTTACCCCGAATCGGTTAGCGGAACTGGCGGGGTTCATCGACGCCTTGCAGCGCCCCTTGGCCGTGGAAGTCCGTCACGATGAGTTCTTTGCCAAGGGCGATGCCGAGCGACGCCTCAATCGTCTGTTGCTCGATCGCGGCGTCGAACGCATCTGCCTCGATCCCCGGGCCTTGTTCAGTTGCACCTCCCTTGATCCCGCCGTGCTTCACGCGCAATCGAAAAAGCCCCGCGTGCCGCCCCGCCCCGCGGCGTTCACCCAATGTCCGCAAGTGCGCTTCATCGGCCATCCGGTGCTGGAAGCCAACGAGCCGTTCCTGACGCCCTGGGTGGAGAAAATCGCCGGTTGGATCGAAGAGGGGCGCACGCCCTATATCTTCCTGCACACTGCCGACAACCGGCTGGCGGCCCGGCTCGCGCAACGCTTTCACGAGCGTTTGATGAGTCGACTGCCTGGCTTGCCGGCCCTGCCTGCGCTATACAGAGAGCCCGCCGCCGAGCAACTGGGTTTGCTCTGAGGCCCACTCCTTCTCTGCTCAGGAGCGAACTACATGGATGCGCAAACTCGTCGAGCCCAGGCGTTCAAGGCCTTGCACGAACGCGAAGGGGCTTTTGTCATTCCCAACCCGTGGGATGCCGGTTCGGCCAAGATGCTGGCCAGCCTCGGCTTCGAAGCCTTGGCGACCACCAGTGCCGGTCATGCCTTTTCCTTGGGCCGACCCGATGGCGCGCTGGGCCTGGAGGACACGCTGGCTAACGTACGGGCGATTGTGGCGGCCACTGACCTGCCGGTGGCCGTCGACCTGGAGAACGGTTTTGCCGATGCCCCCGAGGACTGCGCCCGTAACCTGCTCCGTGCGGCGCAGGCCGGTGCGGTGGGTGGTTCGATCGAGGATGCCACGGGGCGCGAAGACAGCCCGATCTATTGCTTCGACCACGCCGTGGCGCGGGTCAAGGCCGCCGCCGAGGCCGTGCGCAGCTTGCCGTATCCCTTTCTGCTGACGGCCCGGGCGGAAAACTTCCTGCACGGCAATCTGGATCTGGACGACACCCTTCGCCGCCTGAAGGCTTTCGCGGACGCGGGGGCCGACGTGCTGTACGCCCCGGGGCTGAGCAGCGCCAAGCAAGTGCTCGCAGTGGTGCAGGCCGTGGCGCCGAAACCGGTGAATGTACTGATGTCCGGGGCGCTGGACCTGACTGTCGCGCAGTTGAGCGAGCTGGGCGTCAAGCGCATCAGCGTCGGGTCGGCGCTGGCCCTGGCCGCGTATGGCGAGTTCTTCCGCGCCGCCGAGGAAATCCAGCAACAGGGCACGTTCACCTTCACGCGCCGCTCGATGCCGTTCAAGCAGGCCAACCAATTATTCAAGGGTTGATGCCCGAGGCATTGTCGTGCGGTTTTTGAAAGCTCTTGCGATCGTGGCACTGCTCGTTGGCGTTGCCGTGCTGGCGGTATGGCGCGGCTGGCTGTCGCTGCCGCCACAGTGGAACCCCTGGGCGCCCCTGGACGTCAACCTGGCGCCCAATCTGCTGACCCGCTACAAGCTCATGGCCCTGCGCAACGACCCGCAGCTGTGTGACCAGGCCCTCGCCACCTCGGGGCTGCGCACCGCGCGCCAGGCCGACAGTGGCGCCAATACGTCGTGCCCGTTGACCAATGTGTTGAGGGTGCAGGGCGGTGAGGTGGCGCTGAGCAGCAGTTTCCTCGCCAGTTGTCCGCTGGCGGTGGCATTCGCCCTGTTCGAGCGCCATGGGTTGCAGCCGGCGGCGGTGGCGGCCTACGGACAGAGAGTGACGCGGGTCGATCACCTTGGCAGTTTCGCCTGCCGCAACATGTACGGGCGTGAGAGCGGTGCGCGTAGCCAGCACGCCACCGCCAGTGCGTTGGACATCGCCGGGTTTCGCCTGGCCGATGGGCGCACGATCAGCGTGCTCAGGGACTGGCCCAAGGACAATGCCGATGCACGTTTTCTGCGGCAGGCACGGGATAGCGCCTGCGATATGTTCAGTGTGGTCTTGAGCCCGGATTACAACGCGGCGCACCGCAACCATTTTCATCTGGACGTGGGGCCATGGTGGATCTGTCGCTGATTCAGGCGGCGATGCGCAGGTTCTGCAGCACGATCGGACGCGCCCAGCGGGTGTCGAAGTCCAGTTGTTTCTGTTGTGCCACGAGCTCTTCTCCCGGGAAGGGCGGGAACGGTTTGTCCAGCAGGTCGAGTTCGAACTCGGCGATCGGCAAGTGCAAGGGGCGCGGTTGTGGTGCCGGGCCTGGCTCTGGCAGCGGTTGGCCGTTGGCGAGGACGAGTGGGCGAACCCAGTTGCTTTCGAAGGTCTGCTGTTTTTGCTGGGCGGCGATTTCTTCCGGCGGGAAGGGGGGGAAGGGCTTGTCCAGCAGGTCGAGTTCGAATTCGGCGATGGGCAGGAACAGCGGTTCAGGCGGCTTGACCGGGGTTTCGGTCACTTCACAGGTGCGCTGGCTGACGATGTGCGCCAGCAGCTCGGCGCCGAGGGTCGGTTCAACGGCCTCATCGAGGGGCTCTGGCTGGTAGCTGCCAGGCGCCGGTGCGTTATCACCCAGTTGATCGGCCAGGGCCCGGGCAAAAAAATCCTGCCACAGGTGACTGACGCCGCTCAGCGCTTGGGTGTTACGCAGGCTGTAATCGCCGTAAGGGGAGATAACGCCTATCGATGTGGATTGAATGTCTGACATTTTTCTCGGTCGACGCTCAGCTCTGGCAAAATGCCGTTCACCGTTGTTATCGGCCGTTTTTGCCGATCCTTAATTTTTTGAGCATGTTTCCATGAGTGAGCAACCCGCGGCCTGCCGCATCCATGTCGAGGCCCTGGCCCCGGCCTTCCAACCGCAGGCCGAACACTGGGCCGAGCGGCTTGGCCTGCCTTTGCAAGTGGACGATGGCGAGTTTGCCTTGCAGGTCGGTGAGCAGGGTTTGCAATTGCAGCAGTTGGGCCCGGATGCACCCGGGCCGGTGCGCGTGGACTTCGTCGAAGGCGGTGCGGCCCACCGGCGCTTGTACGGCGGCGGTAGCGGCCAGATGATCGCCAAGGCGGTCGGCATCGCCCAGGGTGTGCGTCCGCGGGTGCTGGATGCCACGGCCGGGTTGGGCAAGGATGCGTTTGTGCTGGCCAGCCTGGGCTGCGACATGAGCCTGATCGAGCGCCAGCCGTTGATTGGCGCCTTGCTGGAGGATGGCCTGGCCCGCGGGGCCGAGGACTTCGAGGTGGCGCCGATCGTAGCGCGCATGCGTTTGCTCAAGGGCAATTCCATCGAGGTGATGCGCAACTGGGAAGGCGAACCGCCCCAGGTGATCTACCTCGACCCGATGTTCCCTCATCGTGAGAAAACCGCCCTGGTGAAAAAGGAAATGCGCCTGTTCCGCCCCCTGGTGGGCGACGACCCGGACGCCCCGGCACTGCTCGCCGCGGCCCTGGCGCTGGCGACGCACCGGGTGGTGGTCAAGCGCCCGCGCAAAGCCCCGTGCATCGAAGGGCCGAAGCCGAGCCATGGGCTCGACGGCAAATCCAGTCGCTACGACATCTACCCGAAGAAAGCGCTCAAGCCCTGAGACCGGGTCGCCTGCATCGCGAGCAAGCTCGCTCCCACAGGGTTTGATGTGCACCACAGATCCAATGTGGGAGCGAGCTTGCTCGCGATGAGGCCCTTCCAGCCTGCGAAAGGCTACCGGTCGAGCTAAGGCCGATAAGCCCGCATGAACAACCCCACCACTTCCTGCACATGAGCCTCGGCCGCTTCCGGTTCCTGGGGTTCGCCGCAGCCAGACAATAACCGGAAATTCGCCGCGCCCTTGATCAGGCAGAAAAAATGCTCGGCGGCATTGCGCGGTTTATCGATGCTCAGGGCACCGCTCTGGTTGACCTTGGTCAGCAGGCGCTCCATGCCTGAGAGCATCCGCTGTGGGCCTGCTTCGTAGAAAATCGTCGACAGCTTCGGATCCTGGCTGCCCAGGGCCATGATCAGCCGATGCAGGTTCAGGGATTCGTCGCTGTTGATCAGTTGGTTGAACCCGCGGGCGATGTTCAACAATACCTCTTCGACCGGAACGCCGTCGGGCCATTCATAAAACAGCGACGGCACTTGCTCTTCGCATTTGGCCATCACGGCAGCGGAGAACAGCGTCTCCTTGTCGTTGAAATGGCTATAGACCGTCAGTTTAGAAACCCCGGCCTCGGTGGCGACGGCGTCCATGCTGGTATTGGCATAACCCAGGCTCAGGAACAGGCGTTTCGCCGCGTCGAGAATGGCCTGGCGCTTGGCCAGGTCCTTGGGGCGACCAGGGCCGCTGGGGGGTGAAGGATTGTTCGACATTTCTTCGCTTTAATACTGGACTGGTGAGTTTGCTATTAATAACATACTCGCCAGTATAATTATTCCAAGCACCATTAGCGAAAGGTCACTCGCCATGTTCCGCTATGCCCTGCCCCTCGCTGTGCCAGTCACCTTGGTTTTTTTATTGTCTGCGTGCGGTCATGACGAGCCGGTGCCCGTTGCCGTGCGCCCGGCCATGGTGGTCAAGCCCGAGCCGTCGGCCCAGGCGATGGACAGTTACCCTGGCGAAGTGCGGGCGCGTTTCGAGCCCGACCTGGCCTTTCGCATTGGCGGCAAGGTGAGCCGACGACTGGTGGAAGAGGGGCAGCGGGTCAAAGCCAATCAACCGTTGGCCGAGCTCGATCCCGAAGACGTGCGCCTGCAATTGGAAGCGACCCGTGCCCAGGTCGCCGCCGCCGAGGCCAACCTGAACCTGGTCCGCGCCGAGCGTGACCGCTACAAGACATTGATGGAGCGGCAGATGGTCAGCCGCTCCCAGTACGACAACGCTGAAAACCTTTATCGCTCCGGCACCGCGCGGCTCAAGCAGATCAAGGCCGAGTTCGATGTCGCCAACAACCAGGCCAGCTATTCGGTGCTGCGTGCGCCCCAGGATGGCGTGGTGGCACGGCGTTCGGTGGAAGTCGGGCAGGTGGTCTCGGCCGGGCAAACCGTCTTCACCTTGGCCACCGACGGTGAACGTGAGGTGCTGATCAGTCTGCCGGAACAGGGGTTTGGGCGGTTCAAGATCGGCCAGCCGGTCTCGGTCGAACTGTGGAGCCAGCCTGACCAGCGTTTCAGCGGGCGTATTCGCGAACTGTCACCCGCCGCCGACCCCAGATCCCGTACCTTCGCCGCCCGCGTGGCCTTCACCGCCGGCAGCGTTCCGGCCGAGTTGGGCCAGAGCGCGCGGGTGTTCATCCAGACCGCCGACAATGTGCCGCTGTCGGTGCCCTTGTCGGCCCTGACGGCTGAAAACGGCGCGACGTATGTCTGGGTGGTCAACGCCAACAACACCTTGAAAAAAGTCCCGGTGCGGGTCGGCGCCTTCGGCGAAAAGACGGTGCCGGTGCTGGAAGGCCTCAGCCCCGATGACTGGGTGGTGGCTGCCGGCGTGCATGTGCTCCTCGACGGCCAGCAGGTGCGGCCGGTGGATCGCTCCAACCGCGTGGTCAACCTGACGGCCAAGGAGTAATCCGCGATGGGTTTCAATCTTTCCGAATGGGCGCTGCGTAACCGCCAGATCGTACTGTTCCTGATGCTATTGCTGGCCATCGTCGGCGCGCTTTCCTACACCAAGCTTGGCCAGAGCGAAGACCCGCCGTTCACCTTCAAGGCCATGGTCATCCGCACCAACTGGCCAGGCGCCACGGCCGAAGAAGTTTCGCGGCAAGTCACCGAGCGCATCGAAAAGAAGCTGATGGAAACCGGCGACTACGAAAGGATCGTCTCGTTCTCCCGGCCGGGGGAATCCCAAGTGACCTTCATGGCCCGCGACTCCCTGCATTCGGCGCAGATCCCCGAGCTGTGGTACCAGTTGCGCAAGAAGATCGGCGATATTCGCCACACCTTGCCGCCGGGTATCCAGGGGCCGTTCTTCAACGACGAATTCGGGACCACCTTCGGCAATATCTACGCACTGACCGGCGACGGCTTCGACTATGCCGTGCTCAAGGACTACGCCGATCGCATCCAGCTCCAGCTTCAGCGGGTCAAGGACGTGGGCAAGGTCGAGCTGCTCGGCTTGCAGGATGAAAAGATCTGGATCGAATTGTCGAACGTGAAGCTGGCGACCCTCGGCCTGCCCTTGGCCGCGGTCCAGCAGGCGCTTGAGGCGCAGAACACGGTTTCCACCGCGGGTTTCTTCGAAACTGACAGCGAGCGTTTGCAGCTACGGGTTTCGGGGAATTTCCAGACGGTGGAAGAGATCCGCAACTTCCCGATCCGGGTCGGCGATCGTACGTTCCGCATCAGCGACCTGGCGGACTTGCGTCGTGGTTTCAACGACCCGCCAGCGCCACGCATGCGCTTCATGGGCGAGGACGCCATCGGCCTGGCCGTGGCGATGAAGGAAGGCGGGGATATCCTGATTCTGGGCAAGGCCCTTGAAGCCGACTTTGCCCGTATCCAGAACACCCTGCCGGCCGGCATGCAGTTGCGCAAGGTTTCGGACCAGCCGGCGGCGGTAAAGACCGGGGTCGGAGAGTTCGTCCAAGTGCTGGTGGAAGCGCTGACGATTGTGTTGCTGGTGAGCTTCTTCTCCCTGGGGTTGCGCACCGGGATGGTGGTGGCCCTGGCGATCCCGCTGGTGCTGGCGATGACGTTCGCCGCCATGTACTACCTGGGGATCGGCCTGCACAAGATTTCCCTCGGCGCGCTGGTATTGGCCCTGGGACTGCTGGTGGACGACGCGATCATTGCGGTGGAGATGATGGCGATCAAGATGGAGCAGGGCTTCGACCGGATCAAGGCCGCCAGCTTCGCCTGGACCAGCACCGCATTTCCGATGCTCACCGGTACGTTGATTACGGCGGCGGGCTTCCTGCCGATCGCCACCGCGCAATCGGGCACTGGCGAATACACCCGTTCGATTTTCCAGGTGGTGACCCTGGCGTTGCTGGCGTCCTGGGTGGCCGCCGTGGTGTTCGTGCCGTACCTGGGGGAAAGGCTCCTGCCAGACCTGGCGAAAATTCATGCGGCCAAACATGGCACGACTGACGGCCAGACCGACCCTTACGGCACGCCGTTTTATCAGCGCGTCCGGCGGATGGTGGAATGGTGCGTGCGTCGGCGCAAAACCGTCATCCTGCTGACCGTGCTGTTGTTCGTCGGCTCGGTGGTGTTGTTCCGGTTCGTGCCGCAGCAGTTCTTCCCGGCATCGGGGCGGCTGGAGCTGATGGTCGACTTGAAGCTGCAGGAAGGCGCCTCCCTGAGCAACACCGCCGAACAGGTCAAGCGCCTGGAAGCGCTGCTCAAGGACCATGCCGGCATCGACAACTACGTGGCCTACGTCGGTACCGGTTCACCGCGTTTCTATCTACCGCTGGATCAACAACTGCCGGCTTCCAGCTTTGCCCAGTTCGTGGTGCTGGCCAAGACCATCGAAGACCGCGAGCCTTTGCGCAGTTGGTTGATCGCGACCCTGAACGAGCAATTCCCGACCCTGCGCTCGCGGGTCACGCGCCTGGAAAACGGCCCGCCGGTCGGCTATCCGGTGCAGTTCCGCGTCACGGGCGAGCACATCGAAGAAGTCCGGGCCCTGGCGCGGAAAGTGGCGACGAAAGTTCGCGAAAACCCCTACGTGGTCAATGTGCACCTGGATTGGGAAGAGCCGAGCAAGGTGGTGTACCTGAACGTCGACCAGGACCGCGCCCGGGCCCTGGGCGTCAGCACCACCGATCTGGCGAGTTTCCTGCGCAGCTCCCTCACCGGCTCCAGCGTCAGCCAGTATCGGGAAGACAACGAACTGATCGAAATCCTGCTGCGCGGTACGGTGCATGAACGCACCGAGCTGTCGTTGCTGTCGAGCCTGGCGGTGCCAACCGACAACGGCCGGAGCGTGGCCCTGTCGCAGATCGCGACCCTGGAATACGGCTTCGAAGAGGGTGTGATCTGGCACCGCAATCGCCTGCCGAGCGTGACTGTGCGGGCCGATATCTACGGCAAGGAGCAACCGGCGACCCTGGTCCAGCAGATCTTCCCGACCCTGGAGCCGATTCGTGCCGAACTGCCGGATGGTTATTTGTTGGAGGTGGGCGGTACGGTGGAGGATTCGGCCCGTGGCCAGAAGTCGGTGAATGCCGGTGTGCCGTTGTTCATCGTGGTGGTGCTGACGTTGCTGATGCTGCAACTGCGCAGTTTCTCCCGCACGGCCATGGTGTTTCTCACCGCTCCCCTGGGGTTGATCGGCGTCACGCTGTTTCTGCTGGTGTTCCGCCAGCCGTTCGGCTTCGTCGCCATGCTCGGCACTATCGCGCTGTCGGGGATGATCATGCGTAACTCGGTGATCCTGGTGGACCAGATCGAACAGGACATCAAGGCTGGCCTGACGCCCTGGCAGGCGATCATCGAAGCCACGGTACGCCGCTTCCGCCCGATTGTGCTCACCGCACTGGCCGCGGTGCTGGCGATGATCCCATTGTCACGCAGCCTGTTCTTCGGGCCGATGGCGGTGGCGATCATGGGCGGCTTGATCGTGGCCACGGCGTTGACGCTGTTGTTCCTGCCGGCGTTGTATGCGGCGTGGTTCAGGGTCAAGAAAACCTGAACCGATCCAGCGACCAGCGCAGATCCAATGTGGGAGCGAGCTTGCTCGCGATAGCGGTGCAACAGCCAACAAAGATGTTGAAGCTGATACCACTATCGCGAGCAAGCTCGCTCCCACAGTTGGTTCGGGTTGGGGCTCAGAGGGTGCCGAAGACTTTCTTCGCCAAACTGGTCGCCGCAGCCGCCGGGTTCTGGCGAATGGTGGCTTCCTGCTTGCCGATCATCTCGAACAACCCATCCAGCGCTTGTTCGGTCACGTAGTTCTCGATGTTGGCGCTCTTGGCATCCAGCACGCCGAGCGTCGCGGCCTGGCCGGCGAAGGCATTGTATTTCTGGGCCAGGCCGACCTTGTCGGTGGCTTGCTTGACGATGGGCAGGAACTTGGCGCGGATCTGCTCGCGGCTGCTCTTGTTCAGGTATTGCGTGGCCGAGTCGTTGCCGCCGCTCAAGATGCCCTTGGCATCGCTCACGCTCATGTTCTTCACGGCATTGACCAGGATCGGCTGGGCCTGGACCACGGCGGCTTCGGCAGCCTGGTTCATGCTGGTTTCCAGTTGATCGACCTGTTCACCCATGCCGAAGGCCTTCATCTTGCTGGCGACTTTGCCCAGCTTGCCTGGCAGTTCGATTTTCACATCCGGGTTGTTGCTGAAGCCGCCGGGTGTACCCAGTTGCTTGACCGCCACCTGTGCGCCTTGGGTCAAGGCGTCCTTGAGGCCGCCCGTGGCATCTTTTTGCGACAGGTCGCCCAGGGACAGGGCCATGGCATTGGCGCAGATCAACAGGCCCGCGCACAGGCCGGCGAAACGGAGGGTAGAGCGGAGCATGATGGCGTCCTTGAAAAAAGTTGGAAAAAACAATCAGCGTGCGGCGTTGACGCGGATCTTCAACGGCTGCGGATCCTTGCCATCGAGTTGTACGGCGTGTTGTTCGGTGGTGATGAACATCAACTGGCCGTCCACTTCGATGCGGGCGCTCACGGCATAACGATGGCCGGGCTTGACCTGGGCGGGATCATAACTGAGGTGGAACGGCAGCGGGACCTGGCCTTTGATCGGGCCGCTCTGTTCATCGAGCACCACCGCAGGAGCGTCGGCCAGGGAAACGTCCTGCAGGCTAACGCTCAAGGTGGCGTTGGGCGGCAGGGCGATGCGTTGCAGATAGAAGACTTCGCCGTCGAGGGACGCAGGGGGTGGTGTTGTCGACTGGCAAGCGGCCAGCAAGGCCATGGATGCAAGGAGAGCGAGTTTCTTCATGGGGCAAGCACCTGGCTCGTTGACGCCAGCCACACACGGGCGTCAACGAGCATTTAGCGGATTTGCGTCCAAGCATCCCTGCGTAACGTCGCGGCTCAGGAACCGAACACGGGCGCTTGAACAGTTTCAGCCAGCGATGCTGGCGCCAGGCTCAGGGGGATGTCAACGTGTTGATTGCCGCCATCCCAGGTAAAGGCCTGTTCGGTATCAAGGAAAAGAGCGGTACCACCTTGGTACATCTGCACCTTTACCGAGAGTTTCTCGCCGACGCCCGCCATCTCGGAATTGATCTGGAAGCGATATTGCCAAGGCTGCTGGGGGGCCTCCGTTGAGGCCACGTTGGAGCTTTGGCCACCGCTGGTGCTGATCTGCGCACCGGCGGCATTTCGAACACTGATTTCGGCACGGCCGGCTTCCGGGAGTTGATAGCCTTCGGGCAAACGCAGGGTGAGGGTGATGATGTTCATGTTGAATTCCTTTTCAATACGTCGACATTGACGTGGGCTCATCCTAGAGGCCTGCTCCAAAGTTCTCTGTAGGTCTTTTCTTCGTTTGACGTCGCCTTGGCCGCTGCGCAGCGTCGGAGTACGCCTGTCGACTGACCGATCCACTCACCGGAACCGTTCCATGTCCGGGGTGAGTGATCGGGCAATGTCAAAGGTCTGGGCTGACGGCGATCTCCGCCGCATCTTCGCTGCGATGCAACGCCACCTGGCGAATCGACAGGCGAATCTCCGCCGGCAGCACCCGCTTGGCCGCGCCTTCGGCCAGTTCGCCCAGCAGTTCGTGGTAGCTGAGCTTGCCGGCCTCGTCGCGGCGCAGCACATCGAGGTCCAGCATCGTCTGGATGAAGTGGCGGAACAGGCTCTTGTCGAAGAATTCCGGTGCATTCAGGCCATGGAGGATCGACAGGCGCTGGGCCATGACGGTGCAGAGGTCTTCCAGTTCTTCGGCGCTGACGCTGTTCTGACCGCTGTTGAGCAGCAGCGAGACGGTCATGTAGAAGCGCTGCAAGGTCTGGGCGATGCTTTTGGACAGCAGGGTCAGCAGCACGAAGTGCCGTGAACTCGGCGCCGGACGCAGGTACAGGTCGTTTTCGAAACGCAGCAGGCCTTGTTCCACAAACGCGTCGAGCCATTGGTCGACCACGCCGTCCAGCTCTTCCAGCGACCAGCGAATGAACAACTCCGATTGCAGGTACGGGTACAGCGCATGGGTGTAGCGCAGGATCTGTTCGCGGCTCATGCGCGAGCTGCTCTGGAAGAAGCTCGCCAGCAACGCCGGCAGGGCGAAGATGTGCAGCACGTTGTTGCGGTAGTAGGTCATCAGCACCGCGTTCTGCTCGTCCAGGTACAGAATCTTGCCCAGGGCATCGCTCTGTTCCGACAGCAGGTCCATGCCCTTCACGTGTTCGATCAGCGCTTGGCCATCGCCTTCGGGCAGGGTGGTGTGGGGCGAGTACGGGACTTTGCGCAGCAACGTCAGGTACAGGTCGAGCACCCGCGCCATGGCGCGGTCGTCCAGGGCCAGGCGGCTGGTGGACAGCAGCGCCAGGGCGACAAGGTTGACCGGGTTGATGGCCGCGGCCTCGTTCAGGTGCCGGGCCACGCGTTCGCCGAGGCGATGGGTGGTTGCGTTGAGCCAGGCCGGCTTGAATTGCGGGCCCAGTTCCTGTTGGCGCCAACCGGGTTGTTCGCCGTCGAGGAATTCCGCCAGCTTGATCGGTTCGCCAAAGTTCACCGCCACCTGGCCGAAGCGCTGCTTGAGGGCGCCGATGACTTTGAAGATGTCGAAGATCGATTCTTTCTTCTTGCTGGCCCCACGCAGTTCGCCCAGGTAGGTGCGGCCTTCCAGCACCCGCTCATAACCGATGTAGACCGGCACGAACACGATGGGCATGCGCGAGGAGCGCAGGAAGCTGCGCAGGGTGATGGCGAGCATGCCGGTCTTGGGTTGCAGCATGCGCCCGGTGCGCGAGCGACCGCCCTCGACGAAGTACTCCACCGGGAAGCCTTTGGTGAACAGGGTGTGCAGGTATTCGTTGAACACCGCGGTGTAGAGCGGGTTGCCCTTGAAAGTGCGGCGCATGAAGAACGCCCCGCCTCGGCGCAACAGGCCGCCGATCACCGGCATATTGAGGTTGATGCCAGCGGCGATGTGCGGTGGCGTCAGGCCGTTGCGAAACAGCAGGTACGACAGCAGCAGATAGTCGATGTGGCTGCGGTGGCACGGTACGTAGATGACTTCGTGGCCCTGGGCGACGTTCTGCACGCCTTCGATGTGGTTGACCTTGATGCCGTCGTAGATCTTGTTCCAGAACCAGCTCAGCACCACTTCCAGGAAGCGGATCGCGGTGTAGGTGTAGTCCGAAGCGATCTCGTTGCCGTAGCGCAGGGCCTGGGCCTTGGCTTTTTCCGGGGAGATCTTTTCCCGCTCGGCTTCCTCGGCGATCGCCTGCTTGACCAGCGGCTGGTTCAACAGACCCTTGACCAGATTGCGGCGGTGGGAGATGTCGGGGCCGATGACCGCCGCTTTCAAGTTGCGGAAGTGCACCCGCAGGATCCGCTGGGCCATGCGCACGGTGCGTTCGTGGCCCTTGCCGTGTTCGATCAGTTCACGCAGGTGGATCGGTGCGGAGAATTGCACGCGGGTCTTGCGCCCCAGGATCATGATGCTCAACAGGCGGCGCAAGCGCCCGGTGACGGCCCAGCTGTCGGCGAACAATAGTTTCCATGGGCTGGACTCGCTGTCCGGCGACTGGCCCCAGAACACGCTGACCGGGATGATCTGGGCGTCTTCGGCGGCATTGTGGGTCAGGGCGTCGACCAGCCGCGTCAGGGTGGGGGGCGCGCCACGCTTATCCTGGCGGCCGAGCCAGTCCGGCGCGGGGGTCAGGTAGAAAAACGCCGCCGGCTCCAGCAGGTTACCCACCGAGACCGGCAGCACCGGACGGGGCAGGCCGGCCTTGGTGCATTCGGTGTCGAGGACCGCCAGGTCGGTGAGCGAAGGGTCTTGCAGGACGTAGAACACCGGACGACTGCGGTCGAGGTTGAGGGTAAAGGACGACTGGTTGATGGTCTCGGAGCGAACCCAGAGGTACAACAGTCGGCGCAGGGTGCCAAACACAAGACGGCGGAACGGGGAGCGGGTCATACGGCTTCTGCATGAGTGGATAAAACCGAGCGGCTGCTCGGGCACGCTAGTGTGCCGGATTCATCGAAAATCGGCAAAAAAGCGGCGAAGTAAAGTCAGTTGAGAGTTTTCCCGTGTGTCATATACTCGGCAGTTACCGCCCCGGCCTCCCATGGACGGCCAGACAGTGGTGAAAGTGCGTACGGCTTTCCATCGAAAAGTCGACTTATAAGATAAAAATGGGAGTGAGCATCATGGCAGCACGGGAAACCGGCAGTGTGAAGTGGTTCAACGACGCCAAGGGTTACGGCTTTATCCAACGCGAAGGCGGGGTGGATGTGTTTGTGCATTACCGCGCCATCCGCGGTGAAGGCCACCGTTCCCTGACCGAAGGCCAGCAGGTCGAGTACGCGGTCGTGGAAGGGCAGAAAGGCCTGCAGGCTGAGGATGTGGTGGGGTTGTAAGCTGGCTACACAAAACCCCTTGTGGGAGCGAGCTTGCTCGCGATAGCGGTGTGTCAGTCACTTCTAATCTGGCTGATCTACCGCTATCGCGAGCAAGCTCGCTCCCACAGTTGTGAATGGGGTGTTCACATATTTCGTGCCCGCCATACATCGCTCTGTGGGAGCGAGCTTGCTCGCGATGACGGCGGTACATTCAACATCATCGTTTCAGGCAGACCGTCATTGCGGGTTAGCTCGCTCCCATATTGGCTTTTCGCCTCAGGCCGTTTTCCAGGTAATCTCTTCTTCCCCATCGGTGCTGATGCGAATCCAGCGGTCCGCCGATTCTTCCCCTTCTTCCTCCACCCATGACCCAGGCGCGCAGCGCACTTCGACGTTCAATGCGGCGAAGGCGGCGCGGGCGCAGGCGATGTCGTCTTCCCACGGGGTCTGGTCGCTTTCCAGGTACAGGCTGTTCCATTTGCCCACGGCCTTGGGCAGCCAGGTCACTGGAATGCTGCCGGCCTTGCACTTGTAGGTCTGGCCTTTCTGGACCCAGTCGCTGCACGGGCCCAGGGCCTGGCCGAGCCAGGCGGCGATGGCCTTGTGGTCGACGTCGGCGTCTTTGAGGTAAATCTCGATATCGGGTTGGCGCATGGATGTCCTCGCTGCGGTCTTGAAAAATCCATTCGCGGATTTAACGGGCCCCGAGCGGTTGCCCGGGACCGGAATCAAAAGGTTATTGAAGAACGAAATAATCGTAGCGCATCGACACCGTGACCTCGAATGGCTCGGCCTGCTCGATCACGCTGGCGCGGCGTTCGGCGCTGGCGCGCCAACCGTGGGGCGTCATGGCCAGCAGGTTGGCGCGATCCTGGCCGTTGTCGAGGGTCAGCTTGAATTCGAGGGTTTCGCTGTGATCCAGCGCCATGCCCGACGGCACCAGGGCCAGGTGCTTGTCGTCGGTGTAGGCGCGCACTTCGTCGTACAGGCGCTCGCGCAACTCCATCAGGTGTCCGGCGGTGGGGCCGACCTTCATCAGGCCGCCGCCGGGGCTGAGCAGGCGTTTGGCCTCTTGCCAGTCCAGTGGGCTGAACACGCTCGCCAGGAACTGGCAGCAGCCGTCCGCCAACGGTACCCGGGCCATGCTGGCGATCAACCAGGTCAGTTGCGGGTTGCGTTTGCAGGCGCGCTTGACCGCCTCGCGGGAAATGTCCAGGGCATAGCCATCGGCATGGGGCAACGCCTCGGCGATCTGCGCGGTGTAGTAACCCTCGCCGCAGCCGATGTCCAGCCAGCGCCCGGGCGCGCGCTCGGCGGCCAGTTCCGCCAGGCGCCGGGCAACCGGGGCGTAGTGCCCGGCGTTGAGAAAGTCGCGGCGGGCTTCGACCATCGCCTGGTTGTCACCGGGGTCGCGGCTGTTCTTGTGCTGCACCGGCAGCAGGTTCAGGTAACCCTGCCGCGCGCGGTCGAAGCGGTGGCCGGCCGGGCACACCACGCCGTTGTCCACCGCATTCAGTGGTTCACTGCAGATCGGGCAGGCGAGCATCAGGCGAGCAACTTGATCAGCGTCTTGTAGTAGATCTCGGTCAGCACGTCGAGATCGGCAGCCAGCACGCGCTCGTTGACCTGGTGGATGGTCGCGTTGACCGGCCCGAGTTCCACCACTTGCGTGCCCATGGTGGCGATGAAGCGACCGTCGGACGTGCCGCCGCTGGTGGACGCCTGGGTCTCGCGCCCGGTGACATCCCGGATGCTCGACGACACCGCATCGAGCAACGCGCCCGGTTCGGTGAGGAACGGCAGGCCGGACAAGGCCCAGTCGATGTGCCAGTCCAATTGATGCTTGTCGAGGATGTCGGCGACGCGCTGTTGCAGGCCTTCGACGGTGGACTCGGTGGAGAAGCGGAAGTTGAAGACCGCTTCCAGGTCTCCGGGGATCACGTTGGTCGCGCCGGTGCCGGAATTGAGGTTGGAGATCTGGAAACTGGTCGGCGGGAAGAAGTCGTTGCCGTGGTCCCAGTGCTCGGCGGCCAATTCGGCCAAGGCGGGCGCGGCCAGGTGGATCGGGTTCTTCGCCAGGTGTGGATAAGCCACGTGGCCTTGCTTGCCGCGCACGGTCAGTTTTGCGCCGAGGGAGCCGCGCCGACCGTTCTTGACCACATCGCCCACCAAGGTAGTGCTCGACGGCTCGCCGACGATGCACCAGTCCAGTCGTTCCTGACGGGCCTTGAGGCGTTCGACCACGGCTTTGGTGCCGTGGTGGGCCGGGCCTTCTTCATCGCTGGTGATCAGGAAGGTCAGCGAACCCTTGTGGTCCGGGTAGTCGGCGACGAACCGTTCGGCCGCCACGACCATCGCCGCCAGGCTGCCCTTCATGTCCGCCGCACCGCGCCCACAGAGCATGCCTTCTTCATCGATGACCGCATCGAACGGGTCGAGCTGCCAGGCCTTGACCGGACCGGTCGGCACCACATCGGTGTGCCCGGCGAAACACAGCACCGGGCCGTCATGCTTGCCATGGCTGGCCCAGAAGTTATCCACATCCTCGATGCGCATCGGCTCGAGCGTGAAGCCCGCGTTGCCCAGGCGCTGCATCATCAGTTTCTGGCAATCGGCATCCACCGGCGTCACGGACGGACGGCGGATCAGGTCGCAGGCGAGTTGCAGGGTCGGCGAGAGGTCGGCGTGGGCCGTCATGGAAACTCCGGGAATATAGTGTGAACGCAAGGCTTGTGCAGGCGCGGGCTGGCTCGCGCAAAATGGCGGTTATCTTATAGCAAAACGACCGTCATTGGCCCAAGTATGCCGACGGTGTGTGACACAGAACCTGTGGGAGCGAGCTTGCTCGCGATGGCGGTGGATCAGTCGATACTCTATTGACTGGACTGACGCCATCGCGAGCAAGCTCGCTCCCACAAGGGAAATGGTGAGATTCATTTTGCGACCCGCTCGAATTGCCACGGCAAAGCCCTATAATGCGCGCCGGTTTTTGGGGTAATGGTCATGAGTACAGAAGATCCACGGTTTGCCGGTATCGCCCGTTTGTATGGCATTGAGGGCCTGGAACGCCTGCGGGCGGCCCATGTGGCGATCGTTGGCGTCGGTGGCGTCGGTTCCTGGGCGGCGGAAGCCATCGCCCGTTGCGGCGTGGGCGAGATTTCGCTGTTCGACCTTGACGATGTCTGCGTCAGCAACGCCAACCGCCAGTTGCACGCCCTGGACAGCACCGTCGGCAAACCCAAGGTCGACGTGATGGCCGAACGGCTGCGGGGGATCAACCCCGACTGCATGGTGCACGCGGTGGCGGACTTCGTCACCCGCGACACCATGGCCGAATACATCACGCCGAACATCGACTGCGTGATCGACTGCATCGACAGCGTCAACGCCAAGGCGGCGCTGATCGCCTGGTGCAAGCGCCGCAAGATCCAGATCATCACCACCGGCGGCGCGGGCGGGCAGATTGACCCGACGCTGATCCAGGTCTGCGACCTCAACCGTACGTTCAACGATCCACTGGCCTCCAAGGTGCGCTCCACCTTGCGCCGCGACTACGGTTTTTCCCGCACGGTGACCCGCCACTACAGCGTGCCCTGCGTGTTCTCCACCGAACAACTGCGCTACCCGAAGCCGGACGGCAGCATTTGCCTGCAGAAGAGTTTTGTCGGCGACGGCGTCAAGCTCGACTGCGCCGGTGGGTTTGGTGCGGTGATGATGGTCACGGCGACGTTTGGCATGGTCGCGGCGACCAAGGCTGTGGATAAGATCGTGGCGGGTGTGCGGCGACCGGCGGACAGGGTCAAGCCTCAGACCTGAGGGGGAAGCCGAACGCGGAGCGTCCGTAGAGGCATTCCCACGCAGAGCATGGGAACGATCATTGGCGCGCCAGTTCACGCATCCGCTGCAACACCGCATTCAAGCCATTGCTACGCGACGGCGACAGCTGCCGCGACAATCCCAGCTGGTTGAACCAATCCGGTAGGTCCACCTGCTGCAGCTCGTCAGCGGACAACCCGTTGACCCGCGCCAGCAGCAACGCCACCAACCCACGGATCAACCGCGCATCGCTACTGGCGCAAAACTGCCAGTGCCCGTCGTGCAAGCGACCCACCAACCACACCTGGCTTTCACAGCCGTGGACAAGGTTGGCCTCGCACTTGTCCTCGTCGCTCAGGGGCGGCAGACGTTCGCCCCATTGCATCAGCAATCGGGCCCGTTGCTCCCAGCCTGATGCGTCCCGGAAGATCTGCAGCGCCGTGGCGGCATCGGCTGGCAGGTTCATCGCAACATCTCCAAGGCGTAGTCGAGGGCTTCGAAGAACCGCTCGATGTCGGCGGAATCGTTGTACAACGCCAGCGACACGCGGATCGCCCCGGACAGCTTCAAATGCTTGAACAGCGGCATCGCGCAATGATGCCCGGCGCGCACGGCAATGCCTTGCTCGGTCAGCAGGTGCGCCAGGTCGGCGTTGTGGATGCCGTCGACCACGAAACTGACCAGGGCCAGGCGCGGGTTGCCCAGCAGGCGAATGCCGTTGCGGGCCAGCAGGCCATGGAGCAGGTAGTCATGCAGCGCCGCCTCATGGTCGATGAGCGCTTGCGGATCGAGGGCGGACAGGTAGTCCAGGGTCGCGCCCAAGCCGATCACGCTGGCAATCGGCGGCGTACCGGCTTCGAAGCCCAGCGGCGCCGGACGGAAGGTGGCGCTGTGGTAATCGGCCTGCTGCACCATTTCGCCACCGAACTGCCAATGGCGCAGCTTACCGAGGGCTTCGGTACGGCCGAACAGCACGCCCAGCCCGTCGGGGCCATAGAGTTTGTGGCTGGAAAACACGTAAAAGTCGCAGCCCAGCGCTTCCACGTCGTGGCGGCCATGGACCACGCCCTGGGCGCCGTCGATCACTGTCAGCGCGCCGTGGGCCTTGGACAGTGCCAGCAGCGCCGGCACGGGCTGCCAGGTGCCCAGCACGTTGGATAACTGGCTCACCGCCAGCAAGCGCGTACGGGGGCCGATCAGTTCGGCGGCGGCGCCAGGATCGATCACGCCGTCGGCATCCAGTGGCAACACCACCAGGGTCAACGAGCGGCGCTCGGCCAGTTGCTGCCACGGCAACAGGTTGGCGTGGTGTTCCAGGGCGCTGATGACGATCTCATCGCCCGGGTTGAATAAATGTTCCAGCCCGTAGGCCAGCAGATTCAGCGCCGAAGTGGCGCCGTGGGTGAGGACCACCTGCCCGCAGTTTCCGGCATTGAGCCATTGCGAAGCCTTGAGGCGGCTGTCCTCGAACGCCTGGGTGGCATGGGCGCCCGGCAAATGTTGCGCACGGTGCACGTTGGCCGCGCCGTTGGTGTAGTAATGCGTCAGGGCATCCAATAGGGCTTGGGGTTTTTGCGTGGTGGCGGCGTTGTCCAGGTAGATCTGGCCTTGCCGTTGCAGGGCGGCGATGGCCGGGAAATCGGCACGCCAGGGGGATTGGATCAACATGCTTTCGGGCCCTGCTGGAGTTACGCCGGACCTTGTGGGAGCGGGCTTTATTGTGGGAACCGAGCTTGCTCGCGATGGCAGCGACACGGTTTAACTGCAAGACCGCGTCATCGTTCATCGCGAGCAAGCTCGGCTCCCACAAGGGCTCGCCCCCACAGGTGGTGGTGTGAAGCTTAGTTGTGGGCGTGCAGTGCTTCGTTCAGCTCGATGGCCGACTTATGCGTCTTGCATTCCACCGCGCCGGTCTCGGAATTGCGGCGGAACAACAGGTCGGGTTGGCCAGCCAGGTCGCGGGCCTTGACCACTTTCACCAGTTGGTTGTTTTCGTCCAGCAGGGCGACTTTGGTGCCGGCGGTCACGTACAGGCCCGACTCCACGGTGTTGCGGTCGCCCAACGGAATGCCGATGCCGGCGTTGGCGCCGATCAGGCAGCCTTCGCCCACCTTGATCACGATGTTGCCGCCGCCCGACAGGGTGCCCATGGTCGAGCAGCCGCCGCCCAGGTCCGAACCCTTGCCGACGAACACGCCCGCCGAGACACGGCCTTCGATCATGCCCGGGCCTTCGGTGCCGGCGTTGAAGTTGACGAAACCTTCGTGCATGACCGTGGTGCCTTCGCCCACATAGGCGCCCAGACGGATCCGCGCGGCATCGGCGATACGTACGCCGGCCGGGACCACGTAGTCGGTCATTTTCGGGAACTTGTCCACCGAGAACACTTCCAGCAGTTCGCCACGCAGGCGGGCTTCGAGCTGGTGCTCGGCCAGTTCGGCCAGGTCGATCGCACCCTGGCTGGTCCAGGCCACGTTCGGCAGCAGAGGGAAAATGCCGGCCAGGTTCAGGCCGTGGGGCTTGACCAGGCGATGGGACAACAGGTGCAGTTTGAGGTAGGCCTCAGGGGTGGAGCTCAGTTGGGCATCTTCGGCCAGCAGGGTGGCGACCAGCGGCTTGTGGCTTTCAGCCAGGCGGGTCAGCAGGGCAGCTTGTGCGGCATCGACGCCCTTGAGGGCCTCAGCCAGTTGCGAGGCCTGGGCGGTGGTGAAGGTGATGGCCTGGTTGCCCTCGCTGTAGCCAAGGATCGGCGCGATAGCCGCGACGATCTCAGCCGACGGCTTGAGCAGCGGCTGTGCGTAGAACACTTCCAGCCAGGCGCCTTGACGGTTTTGGGTGCCGACGCCGAAGGCCAGGCTGAACAGGGTAGTGGACATGAAATTACCTCTACAAAATGGACTGGGCAGGCTTACTTGATCTCTGCCGCATAAATATCTGGCTTGAAGCCAATCAGGGTTCGGTCACCGAGATCGAGCACCGGGCGCTTGATCATCGAGGGTTGAGCGAGCATCAGTTCGATGGCTTTCGTCTGGTCGAGATCGGCTTTGCGTTCGTCGTCGAGTTTGCGAAAGGTCGTACCGGCACGGTTCAACACCACTTGCCAGCCATGCTCGTTGCACCATTGGGTCAGGTGTTCACGGTCGATGCCGGCGGTCTTGTAGTCGTGAAAGTCGTAGTGCACAGCGTGATCATCGAGCCAGGTACGCGCTTTTTTCATCGTATCGCAGGCTTTGATGCCGAAAAGCCGTAAGTGCTTGTTTTCCTTGGGCATGAATGCTCCCCCCCAAAACGTTCCCGGTATCGTCCTGAAAATCAGCGGACGATTATGCCACGTCGTTTCTTTCAGTGCCTTGACTGTCGCGACGGATCGGACGAGACGGAACCGATACGAAAGAGGTGACCACACAGCACAAGTAAACCCACCACTTGTACGCACAAGAGACCCTCCCATGAATTCCATCTCTCTGACACCGTCCCATCCACCGGCGTATCAAACTGAAGAAACACCCCCGCCCCATTCAACGACATTGACCATCGGGACCGCTGCATCTGTCCCGATCGGCCCTGTCACGGCTGAACAGGACCTGGCAAATCGGACGGGTGCAATCAAGGCCCAGCTCACCCGGGTATTCGAGCCGCATATGAACGGTGCCAATCGCCAGGCCTTCGAAGCACTGATCGACGATCGTTCGCGTACCTTGGCCAATGACGGGGAAACCGCGGAAAGCGTCGACGCGGTACTGGCCAAAGGCGCGCGGCTGGATCGCGCGTCCCAGGGCACTGTTGGATTCCTTCGTTCGGTTCCCTTCGGCGCGGCGTCCATCGCGCTGGACTTCGCCCCGGCGCTGACCGGCAATGGCTCGATTACCGCTCCATTGGCGCTGTCGTCGATTTCCGGCCTGGTCAGCAGCGCCGCCGACACGGTCGGCAATGGCCTGATCAAGCGTGCTACTAGCAACACCCAGTGGCTGGTTGCCGAAAGTGCCGATCTGGAGCCGGTCATGCGGGAACCCGCCCGGGCGGTGAAGCCGAGCCTGATGACCCGCGCTATCGAAGGCAGCCTGACTTTCCAGACCTTCACCGCGCGAAACGTGTTGCGCACGGTCATCCAGCCCGTCGTGACGATGGCCGTCGATGCGCAAACGGGCAGCAGGGTGGACTCTGTGATAGCTGCCGTCGGTTCTCCGATTTCAGGCATGGCCGCCTATGACCTGCAACATTCCATCGATAAAGCCCAACACCGGGTTGGCCCGGAATACCTGTTAGGGCGTCAAGACTGGCATCAGCGTTACAAGGACCTCAAGAATTATGGCGTAGGGAGGGCTGCGGTGGGCATTGCGAAGCGGGTCGGCAAACTGCCGCTGGACGTGATGCGCGATGGCAGCAAATCGCTGCAAGACTTGGTTACGCCGACTGGCTTGGTCAGTGGTCTCGGAGCGTTGGCCGGCGGTATTACGGCGATCGGCATGGCCCAGACCGCCGCTGTCAACGCCGCCAGGCGCGCCGGGATTTCGCCTGCGGGTGTTGCGGCGATTGGCAAGGCGACGGTTACGGCGACGATGGCCCCGGTGGTCGCCGCCTGGGTGACAACGGGAGTAGTGACCCAGCCGTTGGCGGACGAGGCTAGCGCCGCGCTGGACAGGCTATTAGGCGATTCCGCTCATCCGGATGAGCTGCAGGGAATGTTGCCCTTGGCCGAAATATCGGCGGCCGAACAGATCGAAGATCGCGACAATGAGGGTGACGGCGTCGATGTTGTCTCGGGCCGCTCGACCCTCAATGCCGCTGAGCGAGCTGTTTAGCTTCGGATAGTCGCCGGTCGCTCCTGCCGCGTGGAGGTTAGGAGCGGCCAAGGCGACTGCGCATTGACGCCGTTGAGGTGCGACCAATGTGCAACGGCAGCGGTTCACCTTGGCGGTTAATATGGCACTTCAACCGGCCAACTGTTGCCGCAGATGTGTATGGCTGTCATTGGAAGTTCGTTATGCAAAGCGCTTATACCGTCCTGATCCTGTTGATGCTGGTAGGCGTGTCGCGCCTGATCGGACGGTTGATCCCGCTGCCGTTGCCGCTGGTGCAGATCGGCGCCGGTGCTGTGCTGGCCTGGCCGTCCCTGGGCCTGCACGTGGCCCTCGATCCTGAGTTGTTCCTGTTTCTGTTCCTGCCACCGCTGCTGTTCTCCGACGGTTGGCGCATGCCCAAACGCGAATTGTGGCGCCTGCGCGGGCCGATCCTGACGCTGGCGGTGGGGCTGGTGTTGTTCACGGTGGTGGGCGCCGGTTATTTCATTCATTGGCTGCTGCCAAGTATCCCGTTGCCGGTGGCCTTCGCCCTGGCAGCGGTGTTGTCGCCGACCGACGCGGTGGCGGTGTCGGCGATTGCCCGCGACCGTCTGCCCGCGCCGTTGATGCACATGCTCCAGGGCGAGGCGCTGATGAACGATGCGTCGGGTCTGGTGACGTTCAAGTTCGCCCTGGCGGCGGCTATCACCGGGGTCTTTTCCCTGGCCAGCGCGAGCCTGACGTTCGTATTGGTGGCGGTCGGCGGCCTGCTGGTCGGCGTGGCCCTGAGTTGGCTGATGGGCCGGCTGCGGGCGTGGATGATTGCCCAGGGCTGGGACGATCCGGCCACCCATGTGGTGTTCATGTTGCTGCTGCCGTTTGCCGCCTATGTGCTGGCTGAGCGCTTGGGCGCCTCGGGCATTCTCTCGGCAGTGGCGGCGGGGATGATGCAGAGCTGGCTCGACCTGCTGCCGCGCCAGACCGGCACGCGGCTGCTCAATCGCAGTGTCTGGTCGCTGTTGGAGTTCGCCTTCAACGGGTTGATCTTCCTGCTGCTGGGCTTGCAACTGCCGGACATCATCAAGGCGGTGACCCACCTCGAGACCACGCTCTGGCCGACGTTGTTCTACCGTTGCCTGGATGTAGTGGCGATTTTCCTGGTGCTGCTGGTACTGCGGTTTGTCTGGGTGCAAAGCATCTGGCGCCTGTCCGGGCTGCTGCGACGCTGGCGTGGCCAGGGCGAACTGACCCCGATGCCGACCGCACGTTCTTGTTGGTTGCTGACTTTCGGTGGCGTGCGCGGCGCAGTGACACTGGCGGGCGTGCTATCGGTGCCGATGCTGTTGGACGCGGGCGAGGCGTTTCCCGAGCGGGACCTGCTGATCTTCATCGCCGCCGGGGTGATTCTGCTGTCGCTGATCGCGGCGTGCATCGCCTTGCCGTTGCTGCTGCGGGGCATCGAAAAGAGCCCTGATGACAAACGTCGCAACGAAGTCCGCGAGGCCTGGCGCAAAACCGCTGAAGCGGCGATCCATGCGCTGGAAGTGGAAGAACCGACCGAGGCGGGCAGTCCGCCGGATGCGGCCCAAGCGGCGTTGGCGGCCGAGGTCAAGGCGCGGCTGATGTCCGAGTATCGCCACCAGCTCGACGTGTTCAACGACTCCGCCGAGGCCCAGGCGCTGGCGTTCGAAATGGACCTGCTGGAGCGCCGGCTGCGCTTGAAGGCTTTTCGGGCGCAGCGGCTGGAATTGTATCGCCTCAGCCGTCATCACCAGATCGGCGATGATGTGCTGCGTGAGGTGCTGGGGGAGTTGGATCTGGCGGAGGCGAATTTGGGGTTGGGGAAATAATATCGGCCTCATCGCCCGAAGAGTCTGGGGTCGACCACAAACTCTATGGACATACCTTGCGATGGGTAAAGTCAAATACGAATGGTGGGCGATCCTGTGCTGCTACAAGCTGTAACGCCCAGGAACCGATTTCTCAAGCCGATGTGCTTTACGAACTCACCCAGGCCGACCTCTGGTATGTCTTTCTCTTCGGTTGAGGTCATTTCTTGTCCTTGCTGGTTTGAAAAAGCTCGGCGGGCCGGGCCAGTATCAGGCAACTTTTACTGGCTTTATCAGGCTTTCTGCTGGGATGCCGAACATATCGTGAAGCTTCCAGATCATGGGTAGAGTTAACGAGCGTTTACGGTTGAGCACCTCGTATACGCGGTTCGTTTTTCCGATAGCGGGAGCCAGATCGGCCGCGGTGAGTCCGGATTGCTCCATGCGAAACTTGATGGCTTCAATTGGGTCGGGCAGATCCACCGGGAAGTGCTTGGTTTCGTAGGCCTCGATCAGGGTGACCATGACTTCAAAAGCATCGCCTTCCGGGGTGCCAGGTTCAGGCTCATTCTCGAACAGAGGAGAAATCTCTTTGAGAGCTACCCGGTATTCGTCATCGGTGCGGATTGGGCGAATGTTCATGGTAATTACTCCATTTCCACGGTGTTTGCGTCGATCTCAAAGTCTAGAGGGATGGAGTTTGCGGTTTCATTGGAACACTACACATCCTTAACCTCATAAAAAGCAAAACCGCCCGAAGGCGGCTTCAATCGACACGCAGCTGAGGTTGCTTTGCCCCGTCTGCGTGGCTGGGTCAACCCGGAGAGGAACCCAGACTCCTGCCAGCGTTCACTGGTGACGGGGGCGATCATGGCTACTGGTATCAGCGAATTCAAGCGAGCTTGATTCTTGAAACAGGGCTGCATGAGTTTTGTTGAGGTGTTAAACCCGTAAAATCAAGGGCTTGCTTTGATGAGGTGCGTTTTATTTCTTTTCTTGTCTGAGCAAGCGCTTGTGGTCTGTCAGACGCACCGAAGTTTCCGACAAGTTTTTAAGGTTGTCCGTCGGACGCGAGGGCTCTAGCCTTTGGGTGTCGCTGCCAATTCAGCGACCGGACGTGAGAATCCGAATACCCACTATGCGCATAAGCGCCCGCCATATAAAGTGCAGGCGCGTTTCGTCCATACATCATGTTATGGCGGCTGTGCGCGGGCATGTTTCGACATGGCCGGGTATTTAGTGGGTGTTTGACCCGGATTCTCACCCCGCGTACGGCTGCCACTCTCTAGTCCGTGAGAAGGCTTTGTGGCGGCTCCAACACCCAAGGAGCATCCAAATGATCAAAGAAACTCCAAACCCACCAAAACCAGCCTCCACTTTTCCCTACGGCGACTATGCACCCGAAAAGCTGCAAGAGGCAGCCGACCGTGTGTTGGATCAATATCTCAAGCCTGATGACGACAGCAAGTCAGAACCCAAACCCTCAGTACAGCTATTCACTGTGGCTGACGGTATCGACACGGAAGTATTGCTGGCCAACCTCAGCGAAACCCTGGCGTCTGCCAATGCAATGCTCAACGACCTTGCCTTCGATCAGGATGGCTCGCGACGGCATGTCGCATTGGGAGTGGCCCAGATGATTGAGTTGGGGATGTTGTTGGCGAACAAGTGCCTGGATCGGGTAGAGCTTCGGACTTGATGTCATAAGTGCCGACCTCATCGCGAGCAAGCTTTGCTCCCACAGGATCCGGGTATCGATCACAGGTTGTGTGAGCCACACAAGTCCACTGTGGGAGCAAAGCTTGCTCGCGATAAATCGAAAGGCAAACACAAAAATACCTGTGAAGCACTGGACCTGTGGCGAGGGGATTTATCCCCGCTGGGCTGCGCAGCAGCCCTAAAGCAGTGAACTCAATCTTCCTGGCACACCGAGTTGGCTGGTTTGGGGGCCGCTTCGCAGCCCAGCGGGGATAAATCCCCTCGCCACAACAGCCCAGATACAGTCATTAAACCCGACGCTGGATGAACGCGCGGATCCGCTCCGCCGCTTCCACGCATTCGGCCAATGGCGCAACCAGGGCCATGCGCACGCGCCCGGCGCCCGGGTTGACGCCATCCACATCGCGGGACAGGTAGGAGCCCGGCACCACGGTCACGTGTTCCTGTTCGAACAGGTCGCGACAGAACGCTGCATCATCGCCGGCCACGTTCGGCCAGAGGTAGAAGCTGCCGTCGGGGCGTTGCACGTCCAGCACCGGGCTGAGGATTTCCAGCACCGCGTCGAACTTCTCCCGGTATAGCGCGCGGTTGGCCCGTACGTGCACTTCGTCGTTCCACGCGGCGATGCTCGCCAGTTGGGTCTGAACCGGCATCGCGCAGCCGTGATAGGTGCGGTACAGCAGGAAACCCTTGAGGATGTCCGCGTCGCCAGCGACGAAACCGGAGCGCAGGCCGGGCAGGTTGGAGCGCTTGGACAGGCTGTGGAACACCACGCAGCGCTTGAAATCCTTTCGCCCCAGTTCGACGCAGGCACTGAGCAGCCCTGGCGGCGGGGTCTGTTCGTCGAAGTACAGTTCGCTGTAGCACTCGTCCGCCGCGATCACGAAGTCATACTCATCGGCCAGGGCGATGAGTTTTTTCAGCACGTCCACCGGGATCAATGCGCCGGTCGGGTTGCCCGGGGAACACAGGAACAGGATCTGGCAGCGTTTCCAGATGTCCGGCGAGACAGCATCGAAATCCGGGTTGAAACCATTCGCGTCCAGGCACGGCAGGTAGTGCGGCTTGGCCCCGGCCAGGAACGCCGCGCCTTCGTAGATCTGGTAGAACGGGTTCGGGCTGACCACCAGGGCATCGTCGCCCCGGTTGACCACGGTCTGGGTGAAGGCGAACAAGGCTTCACGGGTGCCATTGACCGGCAGCACATGGCGCGCCGGGTCCAGCCAGCCGTTCGGCACGTTGAAGCGACGCTCGCACCAGCCGGTGATGGCTTCACGCAGTTCCGGGATGCCGAGGGTGGTCGGGTACACGGCCATTTTTTCCAGATTACTGGCCAGCGCTTCAGCCACGAAGCTGGGCGAGCGATGCTTGGGCTCGCCGATGGACAATGCGATGGGGCGTTTGTCGGGGTTGGGCGTGACGCTGCCGAGCAGGGCGCGGAGCTTTTCGAACGGGTAGGGCTGCAACTGGTTCAAAGCGTTGTTCATCGAGGGCCTCGTCAATGTGGGCGCGGTCCTTGTGGGAGCGAGCTTGCTCGCGATGGCGGTGTGTCAGCAGCATCAATGCTGGGTGTTCCGCCGCTATCGCGAGCAAGCTCGCTCCCACAGAGGGGGATTGTTCGTTCAGATGCTGATGCGTGTCAGGTGAGCATCGGGTTCCTGGTTGACGCTCAGGTGCCGGACGATGGCCTCCTGCAGGCGGCTGCACAGTTGCGGATCGGACAGCGGCTGGTTGTGAGCGTCGGTGATGAAAAACACGTCTTCTACCCGTTCGCCGAGGGTGGCGATCTTGGCGTTTTGCAGCGACAGATCGAACTCCAGGAAAATATGGCCGATCCGCGCCAGCAGGCCCGGGCGGTCCGGGGCGCTGAGTTCCAGCACAGTGACCTGGCGCTGGGCGTCGTTGTGGATCGTCACCTGGGGCGCAAACGCAAAATGCTTGAGTTGGCGCGGCACCCGGCGCTGGATGATGGTCGGGTAGTCCGCCGGGTTGCGCAGGGCTTCGGTGAGGCCGTCGCGAATCTGCTTGACCCGCGCCGGGTTGTCGCCAATCGAGTCGCCGTCGGTGTCGAGCACGATGTAGGTGTCGAGGGTGAACTGGCTGCTGGAGGTAATGACCCGGGCGTCATGGATGTTGAGGTTGAGCTGGTCCATCGCCGCCACGGTCACGGCGAAGAAGTCGTGCTGGTCCGGGGCGTAGATGAAGATCTGTGTGCCGCCCTCGAACTCGCGCTGGGTGGTTTCCTTGATCAGCACCAGCGGCCCGCCATCGGCCGGTTGCTGCAGGATCGCATCGCTGTGCCAGGCCACGTCGCCGGCGGTGTGGCGCAGGAAATAGTCATCGCCCAATTGCGACCAGAGCTGCTCGACATCGTCCGGATCGGTGCCGCCGCGTACCAGGATGTCCAGGGCCGCGCTTTGGGTGCGACGGATCTGTTCTTCGCGGTCCACCGGGTTTTCCAGGCCACGGCGCAAGGCCCGCTTGGTCTCGGTGTAGAGCTGGCGCAACAGGCTGGCGCGCCAGGAATTCCACAGGCTCGGGTTAGTGGCGTTGATGTCGGCCACGGTCAGCACGTAGAGGTAATCCAGGCGCGTTTCATCGCCGACGATCTGGGCGAAGTCGTGGATCACCTGCGGGTCGGACAAGTCCTTGCGCTGGGCGGTGGTGGACATCACCAGGTGGTTCTGCACCAGCCAGACGATCAGCCGGCTGTCCCACAGGGGCAGTTGATGGCGCTGGCAGAACGCCTCGGCATCCACCGCGCCGATTTCGGAGTGGTCACCGTGGCGGCCCTTGCCAATGTCGTGGTACAGCCCGGCCATGTAGATCAGCTCGGGCTTGGGCAACTTGCCCATGAGCTTGCTGGCCAGCGGGAATTTCTCTGACACCTGGGTGTATTGCAACTTACGCAGGTGCTTGATCAGGTTCAGGGTGTGGGCATCGACCGTATAGATGTGGAACAGGTCGTGTTGCATCTGTCCGACGATGAAACCGAACTCCGGCAGATAGCGCCCGAGGATCCCGTAGCGGTTCATCCGGCGCAGGTTGCGGTGCACGCCGATCCTGCACTTGAACAGCTCGATGAACAGGCTGGTGTTGCGGATGTCGTGGCGGAAATCTTCATCGATCAGATGACGGTTTTCCCGCAGCAGGCGGATGGTGTCGGCGCGTACGCCCTTGATTTCCGGCTGTTGGGCCATGAGTACGAAGATCTCGAGCATGGCGAAGGGCGTGCGGCGGAACACGTTGGCGTTGCGCGCTTCGATGTAGCCGTCGTGCAATTGGAAGCGTGAGTTGATCGGCTGCGGCGGCTCTTCGTCCTCGGGGGCGAGGATGACTTCCTCGAAGTGCTGGATGATCAGTTCGCTGAGCTGGGCGATGCTCATCACCACGCGGTAGTACTGCTGCATGAAGTTTTCGATGGACTGCTTGGCATCCTGTCCTTCGAAACCCAACAGGCCGGCGATGGAGCGTTGGTGATCGAACAGCAGGCGGTCCTCGGAGCGTCCGGCGAGCATGTGCAGGGCGTAGCGGACCTTCCACAGGAATTCCTGGGACGAGGCCAGCAAGGCGTTTTCGCTTTCCACCAGGAAACCTTCGCCGGCCAGGGCGCGCAGGTTCAGCGTGCCGTACTGGCGACGGGCGACCCACAGGATCGTCTGGATGTCCCGCAGCCCGCCGGGCGAGCCCTTGACGTTGGGTTCCAGGTTGTATTCGGTGTCGTTGTACTTGTGGTGACGGGCCTTCTGCTCGGCGTGCTTGGCCAGGAAGAAGTCTTTGCTCGGCCACATGTGCGCCGTGCTGGTGACATCGAGCATGCGCTGGCGCAGGCGCTCGGGGCCGGCGATGGTGCGGCTTTCCATCAGGTTGGTGATCACCGTCAGGTCGGCGCGGGCCTCCTCGGCGCATTCCTGCACCGAGCGCACGCTCTGGCCGACTTCCAGGCCGATGTCCCACAGCAGCGTCAGGAAACGCTCGATGGAATCGCGGAAAACCTCATGGTCGGCGCTGTCCAGCAGGATCAGCAGGTCGATGTCGGAGTAAGGGTGCAGCTCGCCGCGCCCATAGCCGCCCACCGCCACCAGGGCGATGTCGGCGTCTTCGCTCCAATCGAACTGCTCCCAGGCCTTTTGCAGGATGTTATCGACGAACCAGGCGCGGTCCTCGATCAGCCGGCGAATGTCCCGGCCATTGCGAAAGCGCTGGTCGAGCACTTCGTGGGCCTGGCGGATCGCCTTCTTGAACGCCGAGATGGGGCTTGCCTTCAGGGCCAGTTCAGCCTGGAACTGGCCGCGGTCGAAGAGTTCTGGATCCACCTGCGGCATTGAATGGCTTTCCTTTCTATCTATATCTATCGGATCTGTAGGCTGGGTTCGGATCAGGCGGAAACGCGCGCGATGGTGTCATCGCTACGCAGGGTGAAGATTTCATAGCCGGTCTCAGTGACCAACAGAGTGTGTTCCCACTGGGCCGACAGCTTGCGGTCCTTGGTGATGGCGGTCCAGCCGTCGCCCAGCACCTTGGTGTCGGCGCGGCCCTGGTTGATCATCGGCTCGATGGTGAAGGTCATGCCCGCCTGCAGCTCCATGCCGGTGCCGGCACGGCCGTAGTGCAGGATCTGCGGTTCTTCGTGGAACACCTTGCCGATGCCGTGGCCGCAGAACTCGCGCACCACCGAAAAGCCGTTCTTCTGCGCGTGCTTCTGGATCACTTCGCCGATGTCTCCCAGGCGGCAGCCCGGTTTCACCAGTTCGATGGCCATGTACATGCATTCCTGGGTCACCTTGGACAGGCGCTGGGCCCACTCCGGCACGTTGCCGACATGGAACATGCGGCTGGTGTCACCGTGATAGCCGTCCTTGATGACGGTGACGTCGATGTTCAGGGTGTCACCATCCTTCAACGGTTTTTCGTTGGGGATGCCGTGGCAGACCACGTGGTTGATCGAGGTACAGATCGACTTCGGGAAGCCTTTATAGTTGAGCGGGGCCGGGATGGCCTTCTGCTCGTTGACGATGTAGTCGTGGCAGATGCGGTCCAGCTCTTCGGTGGTCACGCCCGGCTTGACGTAGTCGGCGATCATCTCCAGCACTTCGGCGGCGAGTTTGCCGGCGACACGCATTTTGGCGATGTCCTCGGGTGTCTTGAGGGTAACGGTCATACAGGCTCTCTCTGCGCCCGACGGCGCTGTTCAAAACGAAATGGGCGGCGGATGATGACCAGCGCGGCCCTGAAAACGCGATTCTAACAGACGATCAGTACAATGAGCTCTCCAGGCTGGAACTCTGTGGTGAGGGGATTTATCCCCGTTGGGCTGCGCAGCAGCCCCAAATCAGGCCGCGTGGTGTATCGCGTCGATTGAATCGCCTGGTATGGGGCCGCTATGCGCCCCAGCGGGGATAAATCCCCTCGCCACAAGAGGATTTCAGAATCCGTGTTCCGTTTTCGCCCTTGCTGTGGTATAAAATGCGCCGCTTTCCGGGGATGACCCCGTAAGCTTAAATCCACACACGTGTCGACACGATGACCTGGGTGCCTTCGGTTTATATAGCCGCTGGTTGGTCATTGGGATACGTGGAGGCCAAACCCGACTTATCAAGGAACTATCATGTCCCAAGTCAACATGCGCGATATGCTGAAGGCCGGTGTGCACTTCGGTCACCAGACCCGTTACTGGAACCCGAAAATGGGCAAGTACATTTTCGGCGCGCGTAACAAGATCCACATCATCAACCTTGAAAAAACCCTGCCGATGTTCAACGAAGCACTGACCTTCGTAGAGCGCCTGGCCCAGGGCAAAAACAAGATTCTGTTCGTCGGCACCAAGCGTTCCGCTGGCAAGATCGTTGCCGAAGAAGCGGCACGTTGCGGTTCGCCGTACGTCGATCACCGCTGGTTGGGCGGCATGCTGACCAACTTCAAGACCATTCGCGCTTCCATCAAGCGTCTGCGTGACCTTGAAGTCCAGTCCGAAGACGGTACTTTCGCCAAGCTGACCAAGAAAGAAGCGCTGATGCGCACTCGCGATCTTGAGAAGCTGGACCGCTCCCTGGGCGGTATCAAGGACATGGGCGGTCTGCCTGACGCACTGTTCGTGATCGACGTTGACCACGAGCGCATCGCGATCACCGAAGCCAACAAGCTGGGTATCCCGGTCATCGGCGTTGTCGATACCAACAGCAGCCCGGAAGGCGTTGACTACATCATCCCAGGCAACGATGACGCCATCCGCGCCATCCAGCTGTACATGGGTTCGATGGCTGACGCTGTGATCCGTGGTCGCAACAACGTGAATGGCGGCACCGAAGTCTTCGCTGAAGAAGCTCCGGCAGCAGCCGCTGAGTAATTGACGCCCCTGGCGTTGACTCAGTAAGCAAAAAGGGGGCTTGGCCCCCTTTTTGCCACCTCGAAAACCATTTGCCGCCAGCGCAGTGACCTGTTTGTAACCTGCCGCGGCCTATAAGCAATGGTTTTCCAGGAAGAATTGAACGCCCGTTCGGTCGGGTGGAATGGTTGAAAACCTATCCAAGAGGATTTTGAAATGGCAGAGATTACTGCAGCGTTGGTCAAAGAACTGCGCGAGCGTACCGGCGAAGGCATGATGGACTGCAAGAAGGCCTTGACCAAGGCTGGCGGCGACATCGAGAAAGCCATTGATGACATGCGTGCTTCGGGCGCCATCAAGGCCGCCAAGAAAGCCGGCAACGTCGCCGCTGAAGGCGCCATCGCCATCAAGGACGACGGCAAGGCCGCCGTTCTGCTGGAAGTCAACTCCCAGACCGACTTCCTGGCTCTGCAGGATGACTTCAAGGCATTCGTCGCTGCCAGCGTCGAGAAAGCCTTCGCTGACAAACTGACCGACGCAGCCCCGCTGATCGAAGCCCAGGAAGAAGCACGCCTGGTCCTGGTCGGCAAGACTGGCGAGAACGTCAACATCCGTCGCCTGGTTCGCGTTGAAGGTGACGTGGTCGGTACCTACCTGCACGGCAACAAGATCGGTGTTGCGGTTGTCCTGAAGGGCGGCGACACCGAGCTGGCGAAAGACATCGCCATGCACGTGGCTGCTACCAACCCTGAGTTCCTGCTGCCTTCGGACGTTTCGGCTGAAGCGATCGAGCGCGAGAAGGGCGTCTTCCTGCAGTTGAACGAAGAGAAGCTCAAAGGCAAGCCTGCTGAAATCGCAGAAAAAATGGTCAGCGGCCGTATCTCCAAGTTCCTGGCCGAAGCCAGCCTGGTTGAGCAGGCTTTCGTCAAGAATCCGGAAGTCAAGGTCGGCGACCTGGCGAAGAAAGCCGGTGCTGAAATCGTTTCGTTCACCTACTTCAAAGTAGGCGAAGGCATCGAGAAGCCGGTTGATGACTTCGCTGCTGAAGTTGCTGCCCAGGTAGCTGCTGCCAGCAAGCAATAAGACGGTTTTCATAACTGTCGCCCTGAAGAGGCTGCCCGCTTAACGCGCGCAGCCTCTTTTCGGATGGGGATGCCGATTTTTATTGGTTTCCTGTCGGAACTGGCTTACAAAGCCGTGTTCCGATGGCGCTGTGTCAGCGTCAAGCTAGAGTGAACGCAGGCTGCAAACAGCTTGCAAAGAATTTTTGAACACATACGCCGCAGGAGAGATTCGCAATGGCTCAGCAGGGCAGTGGTTATCAGGCTCGCTATAAACGCATTCTACTCAAGCTTAGCGGCGAGGCCCTGATGGGCTCGGAAGAGTTCGGGATCGATCCGAAAGTGCTGGATCGCATGGCCCTGGAAGTGGGCCAGTTGGTCGGGATCGGCGTTCAGGTCGGCCTGGTCATCGGCGGCGGCAACCTGTTCCGCGGCGCGGCGCTGAGCGCGGCCGGCATGGATCGGGTCACGGGCGACCACATGGGCATGCTGGCCACTGTGATGAACGCCCTGGCTATGCGTGATGCGCTGGAGCGTGCCAATATCTCGGCCATCGTGATGTCGGCCATTTCCATGGTTGGCGTGACCGATCACTACGACCGCCGCAAAGCCATGCGCCACCTCAACGCCAAGGAAGTGGTGATTTTTGCCGCCGGTACCGGTAATCCGTTCTTCACCACGGATTCGGCCGCTTGCCTGCGAGCGATCGAGATCGATGCCGATGTCGTGCTCAAGGCAACCAAGGTCGATGGCGTCTATACCGCTGACCCGTTCAAAGACCCGCATGCCGAGAAGTTCGATCATCTGACCTACGATGAAGTGCTGGATCGCAAGCTGGGTGTCATGGACCTGACGGCTATCTGCCTGTGCCGCGACCACAAGATGCCACTGCGCGTCTTTAACATGAACAAGCCCGGTGCCCTGTTGAATATCGTCCATGGCGGCGCCGAAGGAACACTGATCGAGGAAGTTCAACAATGATCAACGAAATCAAGAAAGACGCTGAACAGCGCATGCAGAAATCCCTGGAGTCCCTGGCGCACAACTTCGGTCGCATTCGTACCGGCCAGGCGCACCCCAGCATCCTGGAAGGCGTCATGGTGCCTTACTACGGCGCCGACACGCCGATCAAGCAGGTGGCCAACATCACCGTCAAGGATGCCCGTACCCTGCAAGTCGTGGCCTTCGAGCGCAACATGCTCGCAGCCGTGGACAAGGCCATCGGCAGTGCCGGCCTGAACCTGAACCCGACCAACCTGGGTGAATTGCTGCTGATCTCCATGCCGGCCCTGACTGAAGAAACCCGTCGTGGTTTCACCAAGCAGGCTCGCGATGTGGCTGAAGACGCTCGCGTCGCCGTGCGCAACATCCGTCGCGATGCCAACAGCCAGCTCAAGGATCTGGTCAAGGAAAAGGAAATCAGCGAAGACGAAGAGCGTCGCGCCACTGGCGAAATCGACGATCTGACCAAGAAGTACGTGGCTAAGATCGACGCGGATTTGGCGCAGAAAGAAAAAGACCTGATGGCCGTATAAGGGTCTCGTTTTCATGGAAAAGACCAAGCAGGCCGTGCCGTTCGCGGTTCCGCGCCACGTGGCGATCATCATGGACGGCAACAACCGCTGGGCCAAGAAACGCTTTATGCCTGGCGTCGCCGGGCACAAGGCGGGGGTCGATGCGGTTCGTGCGGTCATCGAGGTGTGCGCCGAGGCGGGGGTCGAGGTGCTGACCCTGTTCGCGTTCTCCAGCGAGAACTGGCAGCGGCCGGCCGATGAAGTCAGCGCCTTGATGGACCTGTTCCTCAAGGCCCTGCGTCGTGAGGCCAAGCGCCTCAACGACAACAAGATCAGCTTGCGCATCATCGGTGATCGCTCGCGCTTCCATCCTGAATTGCAGGCTGCGATGCGCGAGGCCGAGGCCGCGACGGCGGGCACCAATCGGTTCGTCCTGCAGATCGCCGCCAACTACGGCGGCCAGTGGGACATTGCCCAGGCTGCCCAGCGGCTGGCGCGGGAAGTCCAGGCCGGACACTTGCGCCCGGAAGACATCACCCCTGAACTGTTGCAGACCTGCCTGGCGACCGGCGACCTGCCATTGCCAGACCTGTGCATCCGTACCGGTGGCGAGCATCGCATCAGCAACTTCCTGCTCTGGCAGTTGGCTTATGCCGAGCTGTACTTCTCCGACCTGTTCTGGCCGGACTTCAAACACGAAGCCATGCGCACCGCACTGGCCGATTTCGCTTCCCGTCAGCGTCGCTTCGGTAAAACGAGCGAGCAGATCGAAGCTGGAGCCCGGGTTTAATGCTTAAACAACGAATCATCACTGCCTTGGTCCTGTTGCCTATCGCCCTGGGTGGTTTCTTCCTGCTCGAAGGTGGCAGCTTTGCGCTGTTCATCGGGCTGGTCGTGACCTTGGGCGCGTGGGAGTGGGCGCGACTGGCGGGTTTCCCCGCGCAGTCGGCGCGCGTGACCTATGCGACGGCTGTGGCGGCCATGCTGTTCATCATGTACGTGGTGCCCGGCCTCGCGCCTTGGGTGCTGGGTGCCTCGGTGCTGTGGTGGGCGACGGCGACCTTCCTGGTCCTGACCTATCCACGGACGACGCATCATTGGGCCAATACGGCGACCAAGCTGGTGATCGGTCTGTTGATCCTGTTGCCGGCCTGGCAGGGGCTGATCTGGATCAAGCAAGGCCCGTTGGGCAACTGGCAGATCATGGCCGTGATGGTGCTGGTCTGGGGGGCCGACGTTGGCGCCTACTTCTCCGGTCGGGCCTTCGGCAAGCGCAAGCTCGCGCCGAAAGTCAGCCCTGGCAAGAGCTGGGAAGGGGTCTATGGTGGCCTGGCCTTGAGCCTGGTGATCACCACGGTAGTCGGTTTCGTGCGGGACTGGACGGTCGCGCAACTGTTCATGGGCCTTATTGGCGCCGCCCTGATCGTATTTGTGTCGGTGGTCGGCGACCTGACCGAAAGCATGTTCAAGCGTCAGTCCGGGATCAAGGACAGCAGTAACCTGTTGCCCGGTCACGGTGGTGTGCTGGATCGCATCGACAGCCTGACTGCCGCTATCCCGATCTTTGCCGTGCTGTTGTGGATGGCGGCATCGTGAGTCGCCCCCAGCAGATCACTGTCCTTGGCGCGACCGGTTCGATTGGCCTCAGTACGCTGGACGTCATTGGCCGACATCCGGAGCGCTACCAGGTGTTCGCCCTCAGCGGCTTCACGCGTTTGAGCGAATTGCTGGCGTTGTGCATTCGCCACACGCCGCGGTTTGCCGTGGTGCCTGAGGTTGGCGTGGCGCGGGCGTTGCAGGACGATCTGCGCGCAGCCGGCCTGCAAACCCGTGTGCTGGTGGGAGAAGAGGGGCTCTGCCAAGTGGCTGCCGATCCTGAAGTCGACGCCGTAATGGCGGCGATCGTCGGTGCGGCGGGCCTGCGTCCGACCCTGGCGGCGGTGGAGGCTGGCAAGAAGATTCTGCTGGCCAATAAAGAGGCGCTGGTGATGTCCGGCGCGCTGTTCATGCAAGCTGTACGCAAGAGCGGCTCGGTGCTGCTGCCGATCGACAGCGAGCACAACGCGATTTTTCAATGCATGCCGCGGGATTTCTCCCGTGGTCTCGGCGCGGTAGGCGTTCGGCGGATTTTGCTGACAGCTTCCGGTGGTCCGTTCCGGCAGACGCCGCTGGAAGAATTGGTGCATGTTTCACCCGAACAGGCCTGTGCCCATCCGAACTGGTCCATGGGGCGCAAGATTTCCGTGGATTCGGCCAGCATGATGAACAAGGGCCTGGAACTGATCGAGGCCTGTTGGCTGTTTGATGCCAAGCCGTCGCAGGTCGAGGTGGTGATTCACCCCCAGAGCGTGATTCACTCCCTGGTGGACTACGTCGACGGGTCAGTTCTGGCCCAGTTGGGTAACCCGGACATGCGCACTCCGATCGCCAACGCCCTGGCCTGGCCGGAGCGTATCGACTCGGGCGTTGCGCCTTTGGACCTGTTCGCCATCGCTCGCCTGGATTTCCAGGCGCCCGATGAACAGCGCTTCCCCTGCCTGCGCCTGGCGCGCCAGGCGGCCGAGGCGGGCAACAGTGCGCCGGCCATGTTGAACGCGGCCAATGAAGTGGCCGTTGCCGCATTTCTCGATGGACGTGTCCGTTACCTCGAGATCGCGAGTATCATCGAGGAAGTCTTGAGTCTCGAGGCCGTGGTTTCGGTCGATGACCTCGATACAGTATTTACGGCGGATGCCAGGGCTCGTGAGTTGGCGGGCCAATGGCTGCAGCGCCACGGGCGTTGAAGCTGCGATACGTTAGCCAGGGTTGCCCTGGACAGGATTGCGGAGAAAACAGATGAGCGCGCTCTATATGATTGTCGGCACCCTGGTTGCCTTGGGGGTGTTGGTCACTTTTCACGAATTCGGTCATTTCTGGGTTGCGCGTCGCTGTGGCGTCAAGGTCCTGCGTTTTTCCGTGGGCTTTGGCATGCCATTGCTGCGCTGGCACGACAAGAAAGGCACCGAGTTCGTCGTGGCGGCCATCCCGTTGGGTGGCTACGTCAAGATGCTCGACGAGCGCGAAGGCGAAGTCCCGGCTGATCAGCTCGATCAATCCTTCAATCGCAAGACCGTCCGTCAGCGTATTGCCATCGTCGCGGCGGGGCCGATTGCCAACTTCCTGCTGGCCATGGTGTTTTTCTGGGGCCTGGCCATGCTGGGCAGCGAACAGGTGCGCCCGGTCATCGGTGGGGTAGAGGCCGGTAGCGTTGCCGCCCGTGCCGGGCTGGGTGCCGGACAGGAAATCGTCGCCATTGATGGCGAGCCGACATCGGGCTGGGCGGCGGTCAATCTGCAGTTGGTACGTCGCCTGGGTGAGAGCGGTTCGTTGCAATTGATGGTGCGTGAGCAAGGCTCCACAGTGGATTCGCCTCGCGAACTCATTTTGGACAACTGGCTCAAGGGCGCGGACGAGCCGGATCCGATCCGCTCCCTGGGGATCCGGCCGTGGCGTCCGGCCTTGCCGCCGATCCTCGCCGAACTCGACCCGAAAGGCCCGGCCCAGACGGCAGGTCTGAAGACTGGCGATCGGTTGCTGGCCCTCGACGGCCAGCCGGTCAGCGACTGGCAGCAGGTGGTCGATTCGGTTCGTGTACGTCCTGATACCAAAATTGTGCTGCGCATCGAGCGCGACGGTGCTCCAATCGACGTCCCGGTGACCCTGGCCGCCCGTGGCGAGAGCAAGGCGCCGACCGGTTACCTGGGGGCGGGCGTCAAGGCGGTCGACTGGCCACCGGAAATGATTCGCGAGGTCAGTTTCGGCCCGGTGGCGGCGATTGGCGAGGGTGCGCGTCGTACCTGGACCATGAGCATCCTGACGCTGGACTCGCTCAAGAAAATGTTGTTCGGCGAGCTCTCGGTAAAAAACTTGAGTGGACCGATAACCATTGCTAAAGTGGCGGGCGCTTCTGCCCAGTCGGGCGTCGCTGATTTCCTGAATTTCCTTGCTTATCTGAGCATTAGCCTGGGGGTTCTGAATTTGCTGCCCATTCCGGTACTGGATGGGGGGCATCTGCTGTTTTATCTGATCGAGTGGGCGCGTGGTCGTCCCTTGTCGGATCGGGTGCAAGGTTGGGGGATACAGATCGGCATCAGCTTGGTGGTCGGGGTCATGTTGCTTGCCCTCGTCAACGATCTGGGTCGTCTGTAACGCTTCGCTGAATTGCGAATCTGCCGCATTTTGCGGCAGTTTGTTTATTGCCAGTTGGAATAAGAAAGGACTTCATGAAACGTCTGCTGCTAACTGCGGTTCTCACCGTATTGATGATCGCCGAAGTTCACGCCGAGTCCTTCACTATCTCTGATATTCGCGTCAATGGCCTCCAGCGGGTCTCCGCGGGTAGCGTCTTTGGTGCCTTGCCGTTGAACGTCGGCGAGCAGGCGGATGATCGGCGCCTGGTGGAATCCACGCGTGCGCTGTTCAAGACCGGCTTCTTTCAAGATATCCAGCTGGGCCGCGACGGCAATGTCCTGGTCATCACGGTAGTCGAGCGCCCGTCGGTCGCCAGTATCGAGATCGAAGGCAACAAGGCGATCTCCACTGAAGACCTGATGAAGGGCCTCAAGCAGTCCGGCCTGGCCGAAGGCGAGATCTTCCAGCGCGCCACCCTCGAAGGCGTGCGTAACGAGCTGCAGCGCCAGTACGTTGCCCAGGGCCGCTACTCGGCCACCGTCGACACCGAAGTGGTGCCGCAGCCGCGCAACCGCGTCGGCCTGAAGGTCAACATCAACGAAGGCACCGTGGCGGCCATCCAGCACATCAACGTGGTGGGCAACACGGTTTTCCCGGATGAAGACCTGATCGACCTGTTCGAACTCAAGACCACCAACTGGCTGTCGTTCTTCAAGAACGACGACAAGTACGCCCGTGAAAAACTCTCCGGTGACCTGGAGCGCCTGCGTTCCTACTACCTGGACCGTGGCTACATCAACATGGACATCGCTTCGACCCAGGTGTCCATCACCCCGGACAAGAAGCACGTCTACATCACCGTCAACGTCAACGAAGGCGAGAAGTACACCGTTCGTGACGTCAAGCTCAGCGGTGACCTGAAGGTTCCCGAGGACCAGGTCAAGTCGCTGCTGCTGGTGCAGAAGGGCCAGGTGTTCTCGCGCAAGCTGATGACCACCACCTCCGAGCTGATCACCCGCCGCCTGGGTAACGAGGGCTACACCTTCGCCAACGTCAACGGCGTGCCGCAGCCACACGATGAAGACCACACCGTCGACATTACCTTCGCCGTGGATCCGGGCAAGCGTGCCTACGTCAACCGCATCAATTTCCGGGGCAACACCAAGTCCGAGGACGAAGTGCTGCGCCGTGAAATGCGCCAGATGGAAGGTGGCTGGGCATCGACCTACCTGATCGACCAGTCCAAGACCCGCCTGGAGCGCCTGGGCTTCTTCAAGGAAGTCAACGTCGAGACGCCGGCCGTGCCGGGCGTCGATGACCAGGTCGATGTGAACTACAGCGTCGAAGAGCAGGCTTCCGGCTCGATCACCGCCAGCGTCGGTTTCGCCCAGAGCGCCGGCCTGATCCTCGGTGGTTCCATTACCCAGAACAACTTCCTGGGTACCGGTAACAAGGTCAGCATCGGCTTGACCCGCAGTGAATACCAGACCCGCTACAACTTCGGTTACGTGGACCCCTACTGGACTGCTGATGGTGTGAGCCTGGGCTACAACGCCTTCTATCGCACCACCGACTACGACGAGCTCGACTCGGATATCTCCAGCTATGCGGTGGACAGCTACGGTGTCGGCGCCAACATCGGCTATCCGATCAGCGAAACCTCGCGCCTGACCTTCGGCCTCACCGCCCAGCAGGACAAGATCAACACCGGTCGCTACACCGTCGACGAGATCTTCGACTTCGTTAACAAGGAAGGCGACAGCTACCTGAACTTCAAGGCGTCCGCCGGCTGGTCCGAGTCGACCCTGAACAAGGGTGTGCTGGCGACCCGTGGTCATTCCCAGAGCCTGGTACTGGAAACGACTACGCCAGGCAGTGACTTGTCGTTCTTCAAGCTCGACTATCGCGGTCAGTTGTTCCAGCCGCTGACCGACACCTACACCATGCGCCTGCACACCGAATTGGGCTATGGTGACGGCTACGGTTCCACCGATGGCCTGCCGTTCTACGAGAACTACTACGCCGGTGGTTTCAACTCGGTACGTGGCTTCAAGGACAGTACCCTGGGCCCGCGCAGTACGCCGAGCCGGGGCACCAATCCAGGTACCATTGCCGACCCGGACCAGGATCCGCTTCCGTTCGGTGGCAACGTCCTTATCCAGGGTGGTCTGGAAGTCCTCTTCCCGATGCCGTTCGTCAAGGATCAGCGTTCCCTGCGTACCTCGGTATTCTGGGACGTGGGTAACGTATTCGACTCCAAGTGCAGCGACACCACCAACGCCAATGGCAGCAGGTCCGATACTCAGTGCAACGACATCAGCCTGAGCAACATGGCCAGTTCCGTCGGTGTGGGCGTGACCTGGGTCACCGCGCTGGGTCCCTTGAGCTTCGCATTGGCGATGCCGATCAAGAAACCGGATGACGCTGAAACCCAAGTGTTCCAATTCTCCCTCGGCCAGACGTTCTAAGCGTCTGACCCAAGATAACGACAATGGATTTTGTAGGAGTGCATCGTGCGTAAGTTGACTCAATTGGTTCTCCTGGCGACCGTACTGGTCGCAGGTCCGGCTTTTGCCGACATGAAGATTGCCGTGCTGAATTATCAGATGGCCCTGCTGGAATCGGACGCAGCGAAGAAATACGCCGTGGATGCCGAGAAGAAATTCGGTCCGCAACTGACCAAGCTCAAAGGCCTGGAAAGCAGTGCCAAGGGCATCCAGGACCGCCTGGTCGCCGGTGGCGACAAGATGGCCCAGGGCGAGCGCGAGCGGCTGGAGCTTGAATTCAAGCAAAAGGCCCGTGACTTCCAGTTCCAGTCCAAGGAGCTGAACGAAGCGAAAGCCGTTGCCGACCGCGAAATGCTCAAACAACTCAAGCCGAAACTTGATAGCGCGGTGGAAGAAGTCATCAAGAAAGGTGGTTTTGACCTGGTGTTCGAGCGTGGCGCAGTGATCGATGTCAAGCCTCAATACGACATCACGCGCCAAGTGATCGAGCGCATGAATCAGCTGAAGTAATCCATGACAGCGACTATCAAGCTCGGCCAGTTGGCCGAGTTCCTCGGCGCCACCCTGCGTGGCGACCCGGAGAAGACAATTACTGGGCTAGCCACTTTGCAAGAGGCTGGCCCAGCTCAGTTGAGCTTTCTGGCAAACCCTCAATACCGCAAATACCTGGTCGACAGCCGGGCGGCCGCCCTGTTGCTCAAGGCCGCTGATGCCGATGGGTTTGCCGGCGATGCCCTGATCGTGCCCGATCCGTACCTGGCGTATGCCCGCATTTCCCATCTGTTCGATCCCAAGCCGACATCGGCCGCCGGTATCCATCCCAGCGCCGTGATCGCCGCAGATGCCGTGGTGGACCCTACCGCCAGCGTCGGCCCCTTCGTGGTCATCGAAAGTGCGGCCCGAATCGGTGCCGGCGTCACGCTGGGCGCCCATTGCTTCATTGGCGCACGCAGCGAGATCGGCGAAGGCGGCTGGCTGGCGCCACGGGTCACCCTGTATCACGATGTGCGCATCGGCAAGCGGGTGGTGATCCAGTCCGGCGCCGTGCTGGGTGGCGAAGGGTTCGGTTTTGCCAACGAGAAAGGCATCTGGCAGAAGATCGCCCAGATCGGTGGTGTCACCATCGGCGATGACGTGGAGATCGGCGTCAACACCGCGATCGACCGCGGTGCCCTGGCCGACACGGTCATCGGCAATGGCGTCAAGCTCGACAACCAGATCCAGATCGCCCACAACGTCCAGGTCGGTGACCACACCGCCATGGCCGCCTGCGTGGGCATCTCTGGCAGCACCAAGATCGGCAAGCACTGCATGCTCGCCGGTGGCGTGGGCCTGGTGGGCCATATCGACATCTGTGACAACGTATTCCTGACCGGGATGACCATGGTGACCCACTCGATTACCGAGCCGGGCGCCTATTCTTCCGGCACAGCCATGCAACCGGCAGCCGAATGGCGCAAGAGCGCGGCGCGTATCCGCCAGCTCGACGACATCGCGCGGCGCCTCAAGCAGGTGGAAAAGCGTGTAGGGGACGTGACCCCTGGCGGTAATGCTTCATCAGATGGCTGATACCATTTCCATATCAAGTGTGCACAGCCGTTAGGGCATCTTGATTTGCTAGCGGAGTGCGCGTCACTCGTGCGCTTCCAATCTTTACATAGGCTTCCCCCCGAAATGATGGACATCAACGAGATTCGCGAATACCTGCCTCACCGTTACCCGTTCCTGCTGGTGGATCGGGTGGTGGACCTGGACGTTGAAGGCAAGCGCATTCGCGCCTATAAGAATGTCAGCATCAACGAGCCGTTCTTCAATGGTCACTTCCCCGCGCATCCCATCATGCCGGGCGTATTGATCATCGAGGCGATGGCCCAGGCTGCCGGGATCCTTGGTTTCAAAATGCTCGACGTCAAGCCTGCCGACGGCACGCTCTATTACTTCGTCGGCTCCGACAAGCTGCGCTTCCGCCAGCCGGTCACCCCGGGCGATCAGTTGATCCTCGAAGCCAAGTTCATCAGTTGCAAGCGCCAGATCTGGAAATTCGAATGCCAGGCTTCGGTCGACGGCAAGCCAGTCTGCTCCGCTGAAATCATCTGTGCGGAACGCAAACTATGAGTTTGATTGACCCTCGCGCAATCATCGATCCGACGGCCGTCCTGGCCGCCGATGTCGAGGTCGGCCCGTGGTCGATTGTCGGCGCAGGTGTGGAAATCGGCGAGGGTACGGTGATCGGTCCCCACGTAATTCTCAAGGGACCGACCCGGATTGGTCGGCACAATCGCATCTACCAGTTTTCTTCGGTAGGCGAGGACACGCCCGATCTCAAGTACAAAGGTGAAGAAACCCGTCTGGTCATTGGCGATCACAACGTGATCCGCGAAGGCGTGACGATTCACCGTGGCACTGTTCAGGATCGTTCCGAAACGACCTTGGGCGACCACAACCTGATCATGGCTTACGCACACATCGGCCATGACAGCGTGATTGGCAACCATTGCATTCTGGTCAACAACACCGCGTTGGCCGGCCATGTGCACGTGGACGATTGGGCGATCCTGTCCGGGTTCACCCTGGTGCACCAGTATTGCCATATCGGCGCCCACAGTTTCTCTGGCATGGGCACCGCCATTGGCAAGGACGTCCCTGCCTATGTCACGGTGTTCGGCAACCCGGCCGAAGCCCGCAGCATGAACTTCGAAGGCATGCGCCGTCGTGGTTTCAGTGAAGAGGCGATTACGGCCCTGCGTCGCGCCTACAAGGTGGTGTACCGCCAGGGTCTGACCGTCGAGCAGGCGCTCGCCGAACTGGCCGAGGCGTCGGCGCAACACCCGGAAGTCGCGATCTTCCGCGACTCCATCCAGTCTTCGACTCGCGGCATCACTCGCTGACCATGGCTAACGTGCGCGTTGCACTGGTGGCGGGAGAGGCTTCCGGTGACATTCTGGGTGCGGGTCTGATGCGAGCGCTCAAGGCGCAGCACCCCGCGGTGGAATTCATCGGGGTCGGTGGGCCATTGATGCAGGCCGAAGGCCTGATCTCCTATTTTCCGATGGAGCGCTTGTCGGTGATGGGCTTGGTGGAAGTGCTCGGTCGCCTGCGCGAGCTGCTGGCCCGGCGCAAGAAACTGATCCAGACCCTGATCGAAGAAAAACCGGATGTGTTCATCGGCATCGATGCGCCGGATTTCACCCTCACTGTCGAACTCAAATTGCGTCAGGCCGGGATCAAGACCGTGCACTACGTCAGCCCGTCGGTCTGGGCCTGGCGGCAGAAGCGGGTGCTGAAGATCCGCGAAGGCTGCGACCTGATGCTGACGCTGCTGCCGTTCGAGGCCAGGTTTTACGAAGAGAAGGGCGTGCCGGTGCGGTTTGTCGGGCACACCCTGGCCGATACCATTCCCCTGGAGGCCGACCGCGAGGCGGCTCGCCAGGCGTTGGGCTTGCCCGACGGGCCGCTGGTGGCCTTGATGCCCGGTAGCCGGGGCGGCGAGGTGAGTCGCCTGGGTGGCTTGTTCTTCGACGCCGCCGAACGCCTTCGGGCGATGCGTCCTGATGTGCGTTTTGTCCTGCCGTGTGCCAGTCCGCAGCGTCGCGTCCAGCTGGAAGCCCTGCTGGTCGGTCGCGATTTGCCGGTGACGTTGCTCGACGGCCGTTCCCATGACGCGTTGGCGGCCTGTGATGCGGTGTTGATTGCTTCCGGCACTGCTACCCTTGAGGCATTGTTGTATAAACGCCCGATGGTGGTCGCCTATCGCCTGGCGCCGCTGACGTTCTGGATTCTCAAGCGCATGGTCAAGAGCCCCTACGTGTCCTTGCCGAACCTGCTGGCCCAACGCCTGTTGGTGCCGGAGCTGCTGCAGGACGATGCGACCGCCGAGGCGCTGGCCACCACGCTCTCGCCCTTGATCGACGGCGGCGAGGAACAGACGCGGGGCTTTGACGAAATTCACCGTACCCTGCGTCGCGATGCCTCCAACCAGGCGGCTGACGCGGTACTGACTCTGATCGGCGCAAAACCATGAGCAACGTAAAGCTACAGATGGGCCTGGATTTCAACCTGGTCGCCGAAGTGGAAGAGCTGGTGGCCGGTGTCGATGAAGTGGGGCGCGGCCCGTTGTGCGGCGCGGTGGTGACGGCGGCGGTGATTCTCGACCCGAACCGGCCGATCCTGGGGCTCAATGACTCGAAGAAACTCACGCAAGCCCGTCGCGAAACACTCTACGACGAAATCTGCGAGAAAGCCCTGAGCTGGTGCATCGCCCGGGCCGAAGTCGAAGAAATCGATGAGCTCAATATCCTGCACGCCACCATGCTCGCCATGCAGCGTGCGGTGCAGGGCCTGCACATCACGCCGAAGTTGGCGATGATCGATGGCAATCGCTGCCCGAAACTGTCGATGCGCGCCGAAGCGGTCATCCAGGGCGACGGCAAGGTGCCGGCCATCGCGGCGGCCTCGATCCTGGCGAAGGTCAGCCGTGACCGGGAAATGAGCGCCTTCGAGTTGATCTACCCGGGCTACGGCATCGGCAACCACAAGGGCTACCCGACCCCCGTTCATCTGGAAGCCCTGGCGCGCCTGGGACCAACGCCGATCCACCGGCGCTCGTTCGCCCCGGTGCGGCTGGCTTATGAAGCCCGTGAAGGGTTGATCATAAACAATCAGTGCCCTGTTTCTTAAGACGAACGATGCTTTTGTGGCGAGGGGATTTATCCCCGCTGGACTGCGAAGCAGTCCCGAAGTCTATCAGGCGTGACGGGTTGTCAGGTTTAAGGGCCGCTTCGCGCCCCAGCGGGGATAAATCCCCTCGCCACAAAAGCCGTGTTCGCGTTTTCAAGACCGGACACTCATGGCTGATGTTTTACCCAAGGCCCGGTACAATCCGGGCCTTGTTGTTTTCATGACTTAACGCAGGATCACTATGCCGGCTTCATTCGTTCATCTACGCCTGCACACTGAATACTCCCTGGTCGACGGTCTGGTGCGGATCAAGCCCCTGGTCAAGACCCTGGTGGGCATGAACATGCCTGCCGTGGCGGTTACCGACCAGAACAACATGTGCTCGCTGGTCAAGTTCTACAAGGCCGCCATGGGCGCCGGGATCAAGCCGATCTGTGGCGCCGACCTGTGGTTGTCGAACAAGGATCCGGACGCGCCGCTGAGCCGTATCAGCCTGTTGGTGATGAACGGCGTGGGTTATCGCAACCTCACCGAGCTGATCTCCCGCGGCTTTATCGATGGCCAGCGCAACGGCTCGATCATCATCGAGCGCGAGTGGGTGGCCGAGGCCAGCGAAGGGCTGATCATGCTGTCGGCGGCCAAGGAAGGTGAAATCGGCCTGGCCCTGCTCAGTGGCAGTCCCGACGAAGCCGAGACCCTGGCCCGTGACTGGATGGCGGTGTTCCCGGACCGCTTCTACATCGAGGTGCAACGCACCAACCGTCCCAATGACGAAGAGCACCTGCATGCCGCCGTGGCCCTGGCCGACAGGATCGGCGCGCCGCTGGTGGCGACCAACGACGTGCGGTTCATCAAGCAGGAAGATTTCGAAGCCCACGAAACGCGGGTCTGCATCGGTGAGGGCCGTGCCCTCGATGACCCGCGTCGGTCGAAGAACTACAGCGACCAGCAATACCTCAAGAGCGCCGAGGAAATGGCCGAGTTGTTCAGCGACTTGCCCGAGGCGCTGGAAAACACTGTCGAGATCGCCAAGCGCTGCAACATCGAAGTGAAGCTGGGCAAGCACTTCCTGCCCAACTTCCCGATTCCCGATGGCATGACCATCGACGAATATTTCCGCAAAGTCTCCTTCGACGGCCTCGAAGAACGCCTCCGCGTCCTGTTGCCCAAGGACACCACCGAAGATTACGAAGCCAAGCGCCAGGTCTATGTCGATCGGTTGAATTTCGAGCTGGATATCATCATCCAGATGGGTTTTCCCGGTTACTTCCTGATCGTGATGGACTTCATCCAGTGGGCCAAGAACAACGGCGTGCCGGTGGGCCCTGGCCGTGGATCGGGTGCCGGGTCGCTGGTGGCCTACGTGCAGAAGATCACCGACCTCGACCCGCTGGAATATGACCTGCTGTTCGAACGTTTCCTCAACCCGGAACGGGTCTCCATGCCCGACTTCGACGTCGACTTCTGCATGGACGGCCGCGACCGGGTCATCGACTACGTGGCCGAGAAATACGGCCGCAACGCGGTAAGCCAGATCATCACCTTCGGTTCCATGGCCGCCAAGGCGGTGGTGCGTGACGTGGCGCGGGTGCAGGGCAAGTCCTACGGTCTGGCGGATCGCCTGTCGAAGATGATTCCGTTCGAAGTCGGCATGACCCTGGAGAAAGCCTATGAGCAGGAAGAAATCCTGCGGGACTTCATCAAGGTCGACGAAGAGGCCGCGGAAATCTGGGAGATGGCCCGCAAGCTCGAAGGCGTGGTGCGTAACGTCGGCAAGCACGCCGGGGGCGTGGTCATCGCGCCGACCAAGCTGACGGACTTCTCGCCGATCTATTGCGATGAAGAAGGCGACGGCCTGGTGACCCAGTTCGACAAGGACGACGTCGAGGCGGCGGGCCTGGTGAAGTTCGACTTCCTCGGCCTGCGGACCCTGACGATCATCGACTGGGCGCTGAAAACCATCAACCGCGACCGGGCCAAGGTCGGCGAAGAGCCGCTGGACATTGCCTTCATCCCGCTGGATGACAAGCCGACCTACAGCCTGTTGCAAAAAGCCGAAACCACGGCGGTGTTCCAGCTTGAATCCCGAGGCATGAAGGAGCTGATCAAGAAGCTCAAGCCCGACTGCCTGGAAGACCTGATCGCACTGGTGGCCCTGTTCCGTCCGGGGCCCCTGCAATCGGGCATGGTGGATGACTTCATCAACCGTAAACACGGTCGCGCCGAGCTGGCGTACCCGCACCCGGATTATCAGTACGACGGCCTCAAGCCGGTGCTGGCTCCGACCTATGGCATCATCCTGTACCAGGAACAGGTGATGCAGATTGCCCAGGTGATGGCCGGCTACACCCTCGGCGGCGCGGACATGCTGCGTCGAGCCATGGGTAAGAAAAAACCCGAGGAAATGGCCAAGCAGCGCGGCGGTTTCATCGAAGGTTGCGCGAACAACGGCATCGATGCGGACCTGGCGGGCAACATCTTCGACCTGGTGGAAAAATTCGCCGGCTACGGCTTCAACAAATCCCACTCCGCCGCCTATGGTCTGGTGTCGTACCAGACCGCATGGTTGAAAGCCCATTACCCGGCGCCATTCATGGCCGCGGTACTGTCGGCGGATATGCACAACACCGACAAGGTCGTGACCTTGATCGAAGAAGTGCGGACCATGAAGCTGCGCCTTGACGCACCGGACGTGAACGCTTCGGAGTTCAAGTTCACGGTGAACGACGAAGGCCGCATCATCTATGGCCTCGGTGCGATCAAGGGCGTGGGCGAGGGGCCGGTGGAAGCCATCACCGAAGCGCGCCAGGACGGGCCGTTCAAGGACCTGTTCGATTTCTGTGCGCGGGTCGATCTCAAGCGCATCAACAAGCGCACCCTCGACGGCTTGATCCGCAGTGGCGCGTTGGACCGGCTCGGGCCTTACTTCCAGGATGAGCCCAAGGCCTACCAGGCCAACATCGACCGCAACCGCGCGGTGTTGCTGGCGGCGATGGAGGAGGCGATCAAGGCCGCCGAACAGACCGCCCGTACCCACGACAGCGGCCACGCCGACCTGTTTGGCGGGCTGTTCGTCGAGGAGGACGCCGATGTCTACGGCAACCATCGCAAGGCCAAGGAGCTGACCCTCAAGGAACGCCTCAAGGGTGAAAAAGACACCCTGGGCCTGTACCTCACCGGTCACCCGATCGACGAATACGAAGGCGAGATCCGCCGCTTCGCCCGCCAGCGCATCATTGACCTCAAGCCGGCGCGCGACACTCAGACGGTCGCCGGCATGATCATCGCTTTGCGGGTGATGAAGAACAAAAAGGGCGACAAGATGGGTTTCATCACCCTCGACGACCGCTCCGGGCGCATCGAGGCGTCACTTTTCGCCGATGCGTTCCATTCGGCGCAGTCGCTGTTGCAGACCGACGCGATGGTGGTGGTGGAAGGCGAAGTCAGCAACGATGACTTCTCCGGTGGCCTGCGGTTGCGGGTCAAGCGGGTGATGAGCATGGAAGATGCCCGTACCAACCTGGCCGAGAGCCTGCGCCTGAAGTTGCAGACCCAAGACCTCAAGGGCGATCAGCTACGCTGGTTGGGCGAATTGTTCAAGCGTCATCGCGGTGCCTGTCCGATCACCATGGAGTACGTTCGCCCCGATGCCAAGGCCGTGCTGCAGTTCGGCGAAGGCTGGCGGATCGATCCGGCGGATGCGTTGATTCAAGCCTTGCGTGACCAGTTCGGCAAAGACAACGTCTTCCTCCAATACCGTTGACGGCCAGGGGCCACTGTTGAAACCGGAAAGCTCCTGATCTCGACCCGAATTTTTAATCTCGACCTGAACGCGCCTCTCCCTTAAGGTAGGCGCGAATAGACAACCGGCCGGCCCAAGCTCTCTTGGACGTCGACCCAAGACGGACGCCTATGAACCCGAATTTTCTTGATTTCGAACAGCCGATCGCCGACCTGCAAGCCAAGATCGAAGAGTTGCGCTTGGTCGGTAATGACAATTCGCTGAATATCGGCGATGAAATCTCTCGTCTGCAGGACAAAAGCCGCACGCTGACCGAGGACATCTTCGGCAAGCTGACTAGCTGGCAGATCGCCCGCCTGGCACGTCACCCGCGTCGCCCCTACACCCTGGACTACATCGAGCACATCTTTACCGAGTTCGATGAGCTGCATGGCGACCGTCACTTCTCCGACGACGCCGCGATCGTCGGCGGCGTTGCCCGCCTGGACGAGCAGCCGGTAATGGTTATCGGCCATCAGAAAGGCCGCGAAGTCCGCGAGAAGGTGCGTCGCAACTTCGGCATGCCGCGTCCGGAAGGCTACCGCAAGGCGTGCCGCCTGATGGAGATGGCCGAGCGCTTCAAGATGCCGATCCTGACCTTCATCGACACCCCGGGCGCCTACCCGGGCATCGACGCCGAAGAGCGCAACCAGAGCGAAGCGATTGCCTGGAACCTGCGCGTCATGGCACGCCTGAAAACCCCGATCATCGCCACCGTGATTGGCGAGGGCGGTTCCGGCGGTGCGTTGGCCATCGGTGTCTGCGACCAGTTGAACATGCTGCAGTATTCCACTTATGCGGTGATCTCGCCGGAAGGTTGCGCCTCGATCCTGTGGAAAACGGCCGAGAAGGCGCCGGATGCCGCCGAGGCCATGGGTATTACCGCCGAGCGTCTCAAGGGCCTGGGCATCGTCGACAAAGTGATCAACGAGCCCGTGGGCGGCGCCCACCGCGACCCGGCTGCGGCGGCGGCACTGATCCGCGCCGAGCTGAGTTCCCAGCTGTCGATGCTCAAGAAGTTCGACAACGACGCGCTGCTGGCCCGTCGTTACGAGCGGTTGATGAGCTACGGTCTCTGATCCAGGCGCTGTACCCCTGTGTGGGAGCGAGCTTGCTCGCGATAACGGTTTAACATTCAACAGATAAGTTGACTGATACGCCGCCATCGCGAGCAAGCTCGCTCCCACATTTGATTGGTGTGAAGGCCAGTTTCTATGAATCAGCCCAGGATCGACCTGCCAACCCGGCTCCTCACACAGCTATCCCCCTGGCGCAACGCCGCCACCTGGCGCATCGCCTTCTCCGGCGGCCTCGACTCCACCGTCCTGCTGCACCTGCTCGCGACCCTTTCACGACACCACGCCCTGCCCGCGCTGAGTGCTATCCATGTGCATCACGGCCTTCAGGCAGTGGCCGAGGCGTGGCCGGATCATTGCCGTTCGGTCTGTGCGGCCCTTGATGTGCCGCTGGACGTGGTGAATGTGCAAGTGCGCCCTGGCGCCAGTATCGAGCGTGCCGCCCGGGAGGCGCGTTATGGCGCGTTCGTGGCGGCCCTCCAGGGCAATGAAGTGCTGCTCACCGCCCAGCATCGGGATGACCAGGCCGAAACCATGTTGTTTCGCCTGCTGCGGGGAGCAGGGGTGAGGGGCCTGGCGGCGATGCCACGGCAGCGGTCTTTGGGCCTGGGGCATCTGCTGCGGCCCTTGCTCGAGGTGTCCCGTGCCGAGCTGCAAGCCTATGCGACGCAACAGGGCTTGAGCTGGATCGACGACCCGTCCAACGATGATCACCGCTACGCGCGCAACTATCTGCGCCAGCGGGTTTTTCCAGTGCTGGTCGAGCACTGGCCGCAAGCCTCGGCGACCCTGGCCCGAAGTGCTGCGCACATGGGCGAAGCCCAAGGCTTGCTGGACGATTTGGCGCGGATCGACTTGGCCCAGGCCGCGACGCCAGATGCGTTCGACTGGCTTGGGTTGCAATCGCTGGTGCTGGCGCCGTTGCGGGCGTTGTCGCCGGCCCGTCAGCGCAACGCATTGAGCCACTGGCTGGCGCCGCTGACCCTGCTGCCCGACAGCGATCACTGGGCCGGCTGGGACTCGTTGCGCGATGCCGCGGACGATGCCCGGCCCATCTGGCGACTGGCCGGCGGCGAGCTGCACCGGGCCGCCGGGCGGGTCTGGTGGTTATCCGACCACTGGCTATGTTCGCTGCCAGGCCCCGTCGATTGGGCGGATCCGGCGCTGCCGCTGCCCTTGCCGGGCAATGGTCGGGTGGCGCTTATCGGCCAGCCGCCTGCGGGGCCGCTTAGCGTGCGCTATCGTCAAGGCGGCGAGGTGCTGGCGTTAGCCGGTCGTGGTCATCGTGATCTCAAGCGTTTGCTCAATGAAAAGGGCGTGCCGGCGTTCGTTCGCGGCCGATTGCCGCTGCTTTATCAAGGTGAGCAATTGCTGGCGGTGGCCAACCTGGCCGGGCTCAATGCGCAAGCGGGTGGCAGCTGGCGATTGATCTGGACGCCAGGAAACCAAGATCTGGGTTTGAGCTGAAAGGGGCTTTCCGGTAGACTACGCTCCCTTCTTGATACAACTTCTGTGGATTCGCCTGAATTGCAGGAGTTGCCGATTACCAAGCAGTCTTTGCTGGGCGATTCCAAAAAATGTGTAGCGAGCAACGTACCGGTGATTTCACTTCCGGTCTGTCCCAACGCGGCGGTTTTTTTGAAAGGTGCACTGTGATTAATGCAGGTGATCGGGGGCTTCGGCCTTCCTTCGCTTTCCCCGGCGGCTCGGACCGCTTTAACGCAGACTTCTAGGGTTTTTCATGACGCGCTACATATTCGTCACGGGCGGTGTTGTTTCTTCATTGGGGAAAGGCATTGCCTCGGCTTCATTGGCGGCCATCCTGGAGGCGCGGGGACTTAAGGTCACCATGCTCAAGCTGGACCCGTACATCAACGTCGACCCGGGCACCATGAGCCCGTTCCAGCACGGTGAAGTGTTCGTCACCCACGACGGCGCCGAGACCGACCTGGACCTGGGCCACTACGAGCGGTTCATCCGCACGACCATGACCCAGAACAACAACTTCACCACCGGCCGTGTCTACGAACACGTGCTGCGCAAAGAGCGTCGTGGTGACTACCTGGGCGCGACCATCCAGGTCATCCCGCACATCACCGACGAAATCAAGCGCCGCATCATCAAGGGTGCCGGCGACGCCGACGTGGCGATGGTCGAAATCGGCGGGACCGTGGGCGATATCGAGTCCCAGCCGTTCCTCGAAGCCATCCGCCAGTTGCGTTTCGAAATCGGCGCCAAGCGCGCGATGCTGATGCACCTGACCCTGGTCCCGTACATCGCCACCGCCGGCGAAACCAAGACCAAGCCGACCCAGCACTCGGTCAAGGAACTGCGCTCCATCGGCCTGCAGCCGGACGTGCTGATCTGCCGCTCCGACCACCCGATCGACATCTCGTCGCGTCGCAAGATCGCCCAGTTCACCAACGTCGAAGAGCGCGCGGTCATCGGCCTGGAAGACGCCGACACCATCTACAAGATCCCGGGCATCCTGCACTCCCAGGGCCTGGACGATTTCGTCGTCGAGCGTTTCGGCCTGCAATGCGCCAGCGCCGACCTGTCCGAATGGGACGCCGTGGTCGATGCCAAGCTCAATCCGGAACACGAAGTCACTATCGCCATGGTCGGCAAGTACATGGAACTGCTGGACGCCTACAAGTCGCTGATCGAGGCGATGAGTCACGCCGGTATCAGCAACCGCACCAAGGTCAACCTGCGCTACATCGATTCCGAAGACATCGAGAACCAGGGCACCGGCCTGCTCGAAGGCGCCGATGCGATCCTCGTGCCGGGCGGCTTCGGCCTGCGGGGCGTGGAAGGCAAGATCACTGCGGTGCAGTACGCCCGTGAAAACAAGGTGCCTTACCTGGGGATCTGCCTGGGCATGCAAGTGGCGGTCATCGAGTTCGCCCGTAACGTGCTGGGCTGGAAGGACGCCAACTCCACCGAGTTCGATCGCGCCAGCGGCCATCCGGTCGTGGGCCTGATCACCGAGTGGGAAGATGCCACCGGCGCCGTGGAAGTGCGCACCGAAAGCTCGGACCTGGGCGGCACCATGCGTCTGGGCGCCCAGGAATGCCTGCTCGAAGCCGGCTCCAAGGTGCACGATTGCTACGCCAAGGATGTGATCGTCGAGCGTCACCGTCATCGCTACGAAGTGAACAACAACCTGCTGCCGCAACTGATCGAGGCCGGCCTGAAAATCTCCGGTCGTTCCGGTGACGGCGCGCTGGTGGAAGTGGTCGAGTCCCCGGACCATCCATGGTTTGTCGCCTGTCAGTTCCACCCCGAGTTCACCTCCACGCCTCGGGACGGTCATCCGCTGTTCAGCGGTTTCGTGAAGGCCGCATTGGCTCAACACCAGAAAAAGGCATAAGACGATGGCCCAGAAGATCATCCGCGTCGGCGACATCGAGATTGCCAACGACAAGCCCATGGTGCTGTTCGGCGGCATGAACGTGCTGGAAAGCCGCGACATGGCGATGCAGGTCTGCGAGGAGTACGTGAGGGTGACCCAGAAACTGGGTATCCCTTACGTGTTCAAGGCCAGTTTCGACAAGGCCAATCGTTCGTCCGTGACGTCCTACCGTGGCCCGGGCCTGGAAGAAGGCATGCGGATCTTCCAGGACATCAAGCAAGCCTTTGGCGTGCCGATCATCACCGACGTCCACGAGCCTGCCCAGGCCGCGGTCGTCGCCGAGGTCTGCGACATCATCCAGTTGCCGGCTTTCCTGTCGCGCCAGACCGACCTGGTGGTGGCGATGGCCAAGACCGGTGCGGTGATCAACATCAAGAAAGCCCAGTTCCTCGCGCCCCAGGAAATGAAACACATCCTGAGCAAGTGCGAAGAGGCCGGCAATGACCAGTTGATCCTCTGCGAGCGTGGCTCGAGCTTTGGCTATAACAACCTGGTGGTGGACATGCTCGGCTTCGGCATCATGAAGCAGTTCGAGTACCCGGTGTTCTTCGACGTGACCCACGCCTTGCAGATGCCCGGTGGTCGCTCCGATTCCGCCGGCGGTCGTCGCGCCCAGGTCACCGACCTGGCCAAGGCGGGCATGAGCCAGTCCCTGGCCGGCCTGTTCCTCGAGGCCCACCCCGATCCGGACAACGCCAAGTGCGACGGCCCTTGTGCCTTGCGCTTGAACAAGCTGGAACCTTTCCTGTCTCAGCTCAAGGCATTGGACGAGCTGGTCAAGGGTTTTCCGACGATAGAAACCGCGTAACGCGGTTTTCTCCGGTAAAGTACCGCTCGATTATCGCTCTGGCCCGCTGGCCGCACTGCTCTTGTGGGAGCATGGCTTGCGATGGTGTCCTTCAGGGCTCATCGTCGACAAGCCTTGCTCCTTGTGGCGAGGGAGCTTGCTCCCGCTGGAGCGCGAAGCGCTCCCCATCCAGGCTCTAGGCTGCATCGCAGCTGAGCGTGAGCAAGTTTTCTGCAACGTTCTAGTCAACTTTGGAGTGTTTACAACAATGGCAAAAATCGTCGACATCAAAGGTCGTGAAGTTCTCGACTCCCGTGGCAACCCCACTGTTGAAGCGGACGTGCTTCTCGACAACGGTATCATCGGCAGCGCCTGCGCGCCGTCCGGTGCTTCCACTGGCTCGCGCGAAGCGCTGGAGCTGCGTGATGGCGACAAGAGCCGTTACCTGGGCAAGGGCGTGCTCAAAGCCGTCGCCAACATCAACGGGCCGATCCGTGAACTGTTGCTGGGCAAGGACCCTGCCGACCAGAAAGCCCTCGATCACGCGATGATCAAGCTCGACGGTACCGAGAACAAAGCCTCCCTGGGCGCCAACGCGATCCTCGCCGTGTCCCTGGCCGCCGCCAAGGCCGCTGCCCAGGACCAGGACCTGCCGCTGTACGCGCACATCGCCAACCTCAACGGTACCCCGGGTGTCTACTCGATGCCGGTGCCGATGATGAACATCATCAACGGCGGCGAGCATGCCGATAACAACGTCGACATCCAGGAGTTCATGGTGCAGCCGGTTGGCGCCAAGACCTTCTCCGAAGGCCTGCGCATGGGCACCGAGATTTTCCATCACCTCAAGGCCGTGCTGAAGGCCCGTGGCCTGAGCACCGCCGTTGGCGACGAAGGCGGTTTCGCACCGAACCTGGCGTCCAACGAAGACGCGCTGAAAGTGATCTCCGAAGCCGTGGCCAACGCTGGCTACAAGCTGGGTACCGACGTGACCCTGGCCCTGGACTGCGCCGCCAGTGAGTTCTTCGAAGACGGCAAGTACAACCTGTCCGGCGAAGGCCAGGTGTTCACCGCCGAAGGTTTCGCCGACTACCTCAAGGGCCTGACCGAACGTTATCCGATCATCTCCATCGAAGACGGTCTGGACGAGTCCGACTGGGCTGGCTGGAAAATCCTCACCGACAAGATCGGCGAGAAGATCCAACTGGTAGGTGACGACCTGTTCGTGACCAACACCAAGATCCTGAAAGAAGGCATCGACAAGAAGATCGCCAACTCGATCCTGATCAAGTTCAACCAGATCGGCACCCTGACCGAAACCCTGGAAGCCATCCAGATGGCCAAGGCCGCCGGCTATACCGCCGTGATCTCCCACCGCTCCGGTGAAACCGAAGACTCGACCATTGCCGACCTGGCCGTGGGCACTGCGGCGGGCCAGATCAAGACCGGTTCGCTGTGCCGTTCCGACCGCGTTTCCAAGTACAACCAATTGCTGCGTATCGAAGAGCAATTGAATGGCAAGGCCAAGTACAACGGTCGCGCCGAGTTTCGCGGTTAAGCGGTAAATGGTAAAAAGACAGCGGCTTAGGTCGGAAAAGTCGCCATGGCGGCGCTTTTCCCTCTAATCTGATGCCTTATCAAGCACAAGCCTGGTTCTTCCAGGCTTCGTGCTATCAGACGCTTCAAAGTTTGGCATGGCGGTCTTTTTTCACTGGATACCTGATATTCGATGCGCAGTCCCAATTGGTTGTTTCTTGTCTTGCTCCTATTGCTGGCCGGCCTGCAGTACCGCCTGTGGGTGGGCAATGGCAGCTTGGCGCAAGTGGCCGACCTGACTCAGCAAATTGCCGACCAGCACGCCGAAAACGAGGCGCTGCTGGAGCGTAATCGGGTGATGGACGCCGAAGTGACAGAGTTGAAAAAAGGCATGGAGACCGTTGAAGAGCGGGCTCGACATGAATTGGGCATGGTCAAGGAGGGCGAAACCCTCTACCAGTTGGCCCAATGAGTATGCGTTTGCCGGCCTTCTGGGCCGTGATTCCTGCCGCGGGCGTTGGCGCCCGGATGGCCGCCGACCGTCCCAAGCAATACCTGCAACTGGGCGGACGCACAATTCTCGAACACAGCCTCGGCTGTTTCCTCGACCATCCCACCGTCAAGGGTGTGGTGGTCAGCCTTGCACACGATGATCCTTACTGGCCGACCCTGGCCTGCGCCAGCGACACACGCATCCAGCGTGTCGACGGTGGCGAGCAACGTTCCGATTCAGTGCTCAATGCCTTGCTGCATCTGCACGGGCAGGGCGCCGACAATCACGATTGGGTGCTGGTCCACGATGCCGCACGGCCCAACCTGAGCCGGGACGACCTGGACACACTGCTCAGCGAGTTGGCGAACGACCCGGTCGGCGGCCTGCTGGCCGTTCCGGCGCGCGACACCCTCAAGCGCGTCGACCAGCATGGCCGCGTGCTGGAAACCATTGATCGCAGCGTGATCTGGCAAGCCTACACGCCGCAGATGTTCCGCCTCGGCGCCTTGCATCGGGCGTTGGCTGACAGCCTGGTGGCGGATGCGGTAATCACCGACGAAGCGTCCGCCCTGGAATGGGCGGGGCAGGCGCCTCGGTTGATTGAGGGGCGGGCGGATAACATCAAGGTCACTCGGCCGGAAGACCTCGAGTGGTTGCGCCAGCGTTGGGCGAATCGGCGTTAAGCGGGATCTGTTCCCTCGTTAGATCTTCAGCATCTGGGCTGGCGCTATCGCGAGCAAGCTCGCTCCCACAATGGACCGGTGTGGAACACTTGCCCATCATTCGACGATAAACCCCTGTGGGAGCGAGCTTGCTCGCGATAGCATCAGCCCAGGCAGCAAAGACTACGGTCACCCCCGATATTCCGGCCGCTCAGCCAACCCTTCCTTCAAGTAATCCACCAACTTGCGCACCTTCGGCGACAGATGCCGCTGCTGTGGATACAACGCCCACACCGCCGTATTCGGCGGCTGATGGGCTTCCAACAGCGAGATCAACGCACCGCTGTGCAAATGCTCCAGCACGTAATAATCCGGCAACTGACACAGCCCCACGCCTTGCAGCGCCGCATCGAGCACCGCTTGCCCACTGTTGCAGCGCCAGTTTCCCTGCACCCGTTGGGAAAATTCCCGCCCGTTCTGCTCCAGTTGCCAGATGTCGGAGCTGCCGATCAGGCAATTGTGGCGGCTCAGTTCCGACACGCTGTGGGGCCGGCCATAGCGTTCCAGGTAAGAGGGTGAGGCGCACAAGTACATGCGCCGGGGGGCCAGGCGCGTGGCGACGAGGCGGGAATCCTGCAAGCGACCCAGGCGAATCGCCAGGTCCAGGCTCTCGTGCACCAGGTCCAGCGGGCGATTGCTCAGCTCGATGTCGACCCGCAACTGCGGGTAGAGCCCCATGAACCGCGTCACCAGTGGCACGATAAACCGTTCGCCATAGGCCACGGCACAGGTCATGCGGAGCATGCCCTTGGGTTCGCTGGTCAGGTCGCCGACGGCTCGCAGTGCTTCTTCGCGTCCATCCTGCAGACGCTGGCAATGTTGCAAAAAAGTTTGTCCGGCTTCGGTCAGGGTCACCCGGCGGGTGCTGCGGTACAGCAAGCGTGTCTGTAGACGTTCTTCGAGCCGTACGATTTGTCGACTGATATGGGAGGACGAAACCCCGAGACGCTCGGCGGCGGCGGTGAATTGGCTGCATTCGGCCACGGCCACAAATTCGTCGATGCCTTCCCAGCGGTTATCGGACATGAAGGATTATCCCTGTACAGCAATAATGTTTTGCTTTTGGCTGGATTATTCATTGTCCGGCGGAGGATTACACTCCCGGTCTTGTATTTATTTGCTGGAGTACCCGAATGATCAAGTCGCGCGCTGCCGTTGCCTTCGAGGCCAAGAAACCCCTGGAAATCGTTGAAGTCGACGTCGCCATGCCCAAGGCGGGCGAGGTGCTGTTGCGCGTGGTGGCTTCCGGTGTCTGCCACACCGACGCCTACACCCTGTCGGGCGCCGACCCGGAAGGGATCTTCCCGTCGATCCTGGGCCATGAAGGCGGTGCCATTGTCGAGGCCATCGGCGAGGGCGTGACCTCGGTGGCGGTGGGTGACCATGTGATCCCGCTGTACACGCCGGAGTGCGGCCAGTGCAAATTCTGTAAGTCGGGCAAGACCAACCTCTGCCAGGCGATTCGCGCCACCCAGGGCAAAGGCCTGATGCCGGATGGCACTTCGCGTTTTTCCTACAAAGGCGAGACGATTTTCCACTACATGGGCACGTCGACGTTCTCCGAGTACACCGTGCTGCCGGAAATCTCCATCGCGAAGATTCCAAAAGAAGCGCCGCTGGAAAAAGTCTGCCTGCTGGGGTGTGGCGTCACCACGGGCATCGGCGCGGTACTCAACACCGCCAAGGTCAAGCCGGGTGACACCGTGGCGATCTTCGGCCTGGGCGGCATCGGCCTGTCGGCCGTGATCGGCGCCGTGAAGGCCAAGGCCGCGCGGATCATCGCCATCGACATCAACCCGGCCAAGTTCGAAATCGCCAAGCAACTGGGCGCCACCGATTGCGTCAACCCGAAGGACTTCGACCGTCCGATCCAGGAAGTCATCGTCGACATGACCGATGGCGGCGTGGACTTCTCCTTCGAATGCATCGGCAATGTGCAGTTGATGCGCGCCGCGCTGGAATGCTGCCACAAGGGCTGGGGCGAGTCGGTGATCATCGGCGTGGCCGGGGCCGGGCAGGAAATCGCTACCCGTCCATTCCAGTTGGTGACCGGGCGCGTCTGGCGCGGTTCGGCCTTTGGCGGCGTGCGCGGGCGCAGCGAATTGCCAAGCTACGTGGAAATGGCCGAGAAGGGCGAGATCCCGCTGGATACCTTCATTACCCACACCATGGGCCTGGAAGATATCAACAAGGCGTTCGACCTGATGCATGAAGGCAAGAGCATCCGCACCGTTATCCATTTCTGAGGTCGGTCATGAGTCTGGAAAACATTTCTTGCCAGAAAAGCTTCGGCGGCTGGCACAAGCGCTACCGGCACCGTTCCGAGGTGCTCGGTTGTGACATGGTGTTTGCCGTGTACCTGCCACCGCAAGCCGAGCAGGGCGGCAAGTTGCCGGTGCTGTATTGGCTGTCCGGGCTGACCTGCACCGACGAGAACTTCATGCAAAAGGCCGGCGCCCAGCGCATGGCCGCCGAGCTGGGCCTGATCATCGTCGCGCCGGACACCAGCCCTCGTGGTGCCGACGTGCCGGGCGATCCGGACAATGCCTGGGACTTCGGCCTGGGGGCGGGCTTTTATCTGAACGCCACGCAGGATCCGTGGGCGCGGCACTATCGGATGCATGACTACGTGGTGCAGGAATTACCGGCGCTGGTCGAAGCGCATTTCCCGGCTTCGGACAAACGCGGCATCAGTGGCCACTCCATGGGCGGCCACGGTGCGCTGGTCTGCGCCCTTCGCAACCCGGGGCGTTACCGTTCGGTGTCGGCCTTTTCGCCGATCAACAATCCAATGGATTGCCCATGGGGCCAGAAGGCGTTCTCCCGTTACTTGGGGGAAGACCGCTCGAAATGGCGGGAATGGGATGCCTGTGCATTGATTGCTGAGGCGCAGGAGAAGTTGCCATTGCTGGTGGATCAGGGCGATCGCGATGATTTCCTGGCCAACCAGCTCAAGCCCGAAGCCTTGCAACAGGCGGCCAAGTCCGCCGGCCATCCGTTGGAGCTGCGCCTGCAACCGGGCTACGACCACAGCTACTTCTTCATCGCCAGCTTCATTGACGACCACTTGCAGCATCATGCGCGCGCTCTAAACGCCTAATGCAGGTAGAATCACGCCCTGACAAAAATCGGGGCGTTTTTTTATGCGTATTGGCCACGGCTACGATGTTCACCGTTTCGCTGAAGGCGACTTCATTACTCTGGGCGGCGTGCGGATCGCACACGGCTTCGGGCTGCTCGCGCATTCTGACGGTGATGTCCTGCTGCATGCCTTGAGCGATGCCTTGCTCGGCGCCGCGGCGCTGGGTGACATCGGCAAGCACTTCCCCGACACCGACCCGCAATTCAAGGGTGCCGACAGCCGCGTGCTGCTGCGCCATGTGGTCGCGCTGATCCATGCCAAGGGCTGGAAAGTCGGCAACGTCGACAACACCATTGTCGCCCAGGCGCCCAAGATGGCGCCGCACATCGAGTCGATGCGTCGCCTGATCGCCGAGGATCTTCAAGTTGAGCTGGACCAAGTGAACGTCAAGGCCACCACCACCGAAAAGCTTGGCTTCGTCGGCCGTGAAGAAGGCATCGCCGTCCATTCCGTTGCCTTGTTGCTGCGCCCATGACCGAACTGGAACTGTTGGGGCCGCGTGCCTACGGCCCATCGCTGGGCAGCGCGGTCCTCAAGGCCACTGCTGAAGATTTCCAGGTCGACGAAGTGCTCGATATCCCGTTGACCGGCGATGGCGAGCATTTGTGGATCTGGGTGGAAAAGCGCGGCCTGAACACTGAAGAGGCCGCCCGGCGCATCGCCAAGGCCGCCGGCGTGCCGTTGCGCACCGTCAGTTACGCCGGGCTCAAGGACCGCCAGGCCCTGACCCGCCAATGGTTCAGTGTCCAACTGCCGGGCAAGGCCGATCCCGACCTGTCGGCGGCAGAAAACGACACGCTGAAGATCCTCAAGACCGGCCGGCATCGACGCAAGCTGCAACGCGGCGCGCACTCGGCCAATGGCTTCACCCTGCGCCTGACCCAGTTCAAGGGGGACGTGGCCGCCATCGAGGCGCGACTGCAACAGATCATGCGCCAGGGTATCCCCAATTATTTCGGCGCCCAGCGGTTCGGCCATGACGGCGGCAATGTCGCCGATGCCCGTGCCTGGGCCGCGCGCAAGGCCTTGCCGGAACAGCGCAACGTGCGCTCGCGACTGTTGTCCACCGCCCGCAGTTTCCTGTTCAACCGGGTGCTGGCGGCACGAGTTGCCGATGGCACCTGGCAACACGCGCAGGTCGGCGACTTGCTGGCCTTCACCGACAGCCGCAGTTTTTTCCCGGCCGGTGAGGCTGAATGCAGCGATCCACGCCTGGCGATTCTCGATCTGCACCCGACCGGGCCGCAGTGGGGCGAGGGGCCATCGCCTGCCGCCGGCGCGACCTTTGCGTTGGAACAGGCCATCGCCGAGGGCGAGGCCGATCTGCGGGACTGGTTGATAAACGCGGGAATGAGTCACGAACGTCGCATCCTGCGACTGCCCATTGGCGGGCTGTCGTGGCATTATCCCCAGCCTGACATTCTGCAATTGGAATTCGTCCTGCCGGCCGGATGTTTCGCCACTGTCTTGGTGCGCGAACTCGTCGATCTGGTGCCGGTGGGGCAGACGGACAGCCCATGCGTATTCTGATTTCTAACGACGACGGGGTGACAGCACCCGGTCTTGCCGCGCTTTATGCTGCGCTGGCGGATTTTGCCGAGTGCGTGGTCATCGCTCCGGACCAGGACAAAAGCGGCGCCAGCAGCTCGCTGACGCTCGACCGTCCGTTGCACCCCTGCTATCTGGATAACGGTTTCATCAGCCTCAACGGGACCCCGACCGATTGCGTGCACCTGGGTATCAACGGGTTGCTGGAACGAGCACCGGACATGGTGGTGTCGGGCATCAACCTGGGCGCTAACCTGGGGGATGACGTGCTTTATTCCGGGACAGTCGCCGCGGCCCTGGAAGGTCGCTTCCTGGGGAAAACATCGTTTGCCTTTTCCTTTGTTTCACGCCAGGTCGACAACTTGCCGACCGCCGCCTACTTCGCCCGTAAATTGGTCGAAGCCCATGGTGCGCTGGACCTGCCGCCACGTACGGTGTTGAACGTGAATATCCCGAATCTGCCGCTCGATCATATCCGTGGCATCCAGCTCACGCGCCTGGGCCACCGCGCCCGCGCTGCCAGGCCCATGCACGTGGTCGACCCACGCGGCAAGGCCGGCTACTGGATCGCCGCCGCCGGGGATGCCGAGGACGGCGGGCCGGGCACCGACTTCCATGCGGTGATGCAGGGTTATGTCTCGATCACGCCGTTGCAGTTGGACCGTACCTTCAATGACGCCTTTCGAAGTCTCGATGGCTGGCTGGAGGGGCTGAGCTGATGGCTCGTGAGCAAGACGATATGATGCGCCGCGGGATTGGCATGACCTCCCAGCGGACCCGTGAACGATTGATCCAGCGTCTCTACGAAGAAGGCCTGTCCAACGCCCAGGTGTTGGAGGTGATTCGCCGCACGCCGCGGCACCTGTTCGTCGATGAAGCCCTGGCCCATCGTGCCTATGAAGACACGGCGTTGCCCATCGGCCACAACCAGACCATTTCCCAGCCGTACATGGTGGCCCGCATGAGCGAGTTGCTGCTCGAGGCCGGGCCGCTGGACAAGGTGCTGGAGATCGGCACCGGTTCGGGTTACCAGACAGCGGTGTTGTCGCAGCTGGTCGAGCGGGTGTTTTCCGTCGAGCGGATCAAGGTGCTGCAGGATCGCGCCAAGGAACGCCTGGTGGAGTTGAACCTGCGCAACGTGGTGTTTCGTTGGGGCGATGGCTGGGAAGGGTGGCCGGCCTTGGCGCCCTACAACGGCATCATCGTGACCGCCGTGGCCACCGACGTGCCCCAGGCCCTGCTGGATCAGCTCGCCCCTGGTGGGCGGCTGGTCATTCCCGTGGGCGCCGGTGAAGTCCAGCAACTGATGCTGATCGTGCGCGAAGAACACGGTTTTTCGCGACACGTCCTGGGTGCGGTGCGGTTCGTGCCGTTGCTCAATGGACCGTTGGCCTGAGCATTTATAAACAGGCGCTGAATTCCGTGGCCACGCCTGTGTCTTACAGCGGCACCGATTCGCTGAACAGAGCCCAATGGCGTCGAGCAAACGTGTGCGGCGGCGCGTTGTGCTTCATTAATAGAGGCGCAGTCGTTGCCAGCTATATTTGTATGAACGCTGCCTGGACAGGCAGCCTCCAATTTTTCAGCCACCACAAAGGGAGCGGCGGGTGAGTCTCACAGTCATTGCGCAGCGTATGGGTATCACGAGCTTTCGGCGCCTGGTGACTGGCCTTGTCTTGAGCACTTTGCTGGTCGGTTGTTCCAGTACGCCGTCGAGCAATGTCCGGGTTGTCGATCGCAACAGCGCAACACCTCAACGTCCTACGGTAACGACCGGCCAATATGTAGTCCGTCGCGGCGATACGCTGTTTTCCATCGCTTTTCGCTACGGCTGGGACTACAAGGCCCTCGCGGCGCGCAACAATATTCCTGCGCCTTATACGATTCACCCCGGTCAGACGATTCGCTTCGATGGCCGTAGCGGTTCAACGCCTACCGCGGTGGTGACACAGTCGGGTTCGACGGCTTCGTCGTCGAGCAAAACCACTGTCATTCGCCGGCCGGCGGGCTCTGGGACAGCGGTAATACCGTCCGTCGCGAGCAAACCGACCCCTGCTCCGATGCCTCCTGCGGGTCCCGCCCCGACTGGCTGGGGATGGCCTTCTAATGGCGTTCTCATTGGAAAATTCTCTTCAAACGGTAGTTTGAATAAAGGAATTGATATCGCCGGGGATTTGGGACAGCCTGTTTTAGCCGCGTCTGATGGCACGGTTGTGTACGCCGGGAGTGGTTTGAGGGGCTACGGCGAACTCGTGATCATCAAACACAGCGATACCTACGTCAGTGCCTACGGTCACAACCGCAGGCTGTTGGTTCGGGAGGGGCAGCAGGTCAAGGTCGGACAGACAATTGCCGAAATGGGATCAACGGGAACGGACCGGGTGAAACTGCACTTTGAGATTCGCCGACAAGGTAAACCAGTCGATCCGCTGCAATTCCTGCCACGTCGTTGATTTGATTGTCAGCCTGTTCCGTCACGTAGAGGGAACAGGCTCCAGCGTTGCCAAGGATAAAGGCGTCGCTTGAGCTTGAGGTCGAACTCACCAAAGGACTATAACAATGGCTCTCAGTAAAGAAGTGCCGGAGTTTGACATCGACGATGAGGTTCTCCTTATGGAGACCGGCATCGCTATGGATTCGATGTCGAATGATGAAGGGGCGACTCCACCTTCCGTTCGTGCCAAATCCAGACACTCCGCTTCACTTAAACAACATAAGTACATCGATTACACCCGGGCGCTGGACGCCACTCAGCTGTACCTCAACGAAATCGGTTTTTCGCCACTGCTCTCTCCCGAGGAAGAAGTTCATTTTGCGCGGCTGTCGCAAAGTGGCGACCCGGCCGGTCGAAAACGCATGATTGAAAGCAACCTGCGCCTGGTGGTGAAAATCGCCCGACGCTACGTCAATCGCGGGCTTTCGCTGCTGGACCTGATCGAAGAAGGCAACCTGGGCCTGATTCGCGCCGTCGAGAAATTCGACCCCGAACGCGGCTTCCGCTTCTCGACCTACGCCACCTGGTGGATCCGCCAGACCATCGAACGGGCGATCATGAACCAGACCCGGACGATCCGGTTGCCGATTCATGTGGTCAAGGAACTGAACGTCTACCTGCGGGCCGCCCGCGAGTTGACCCAGAAACTCGACCATGAGCCTTCACCCGAAGAAATCGCCAACCTGCTGGAAAAACCGGTGGGTGAGGTCAAGCGCATGCTTGGGCTCAACGAGCGAGTCTCCTCGGTGGACGTTTCCCTGGGGCCGGACTCGGATAAAACCTTGCTGGACACCCTCACCGATGATCGACCTACCGATCCATGCGAGCTGTTGCAGGACGATGACCTGTCCCAGAGCATCGACCAGTGGCTCTCGGAGCTGACCGACAAGCAACGGGAAGTGGTGATCCGCCGCTTCGGCTTGCGGGGGCATGAAAGCAGCACCCTTGAAGATGTAGGCCTGGAGATTGGTTTGACCCGTGAACGGGTCAGGCAGATCCAGGTGGAAGGCCTCAAGCGTCTGCGAGAGATCCTGGAGAAGAACGGCTTGTCGAGCGAGTCGTTGTTTCAATGACCTGAGTGCAGCGCAGCAAGAAAAGCCCCGACTGGTTCGGGGCTTTTCCGTTTCCGAAGGGTTGTTTTTTCCAGGGCCGCTCTATTTGTAGGTTCAACTTGTAAGCCTTTGCCTAGTGTTACGTAAGTGATCGGTTCCTCATTGGCGGGACAGACAGCTATAAGTCTCGTGATTTTTTTGTATATATATGATTTATAAAGATTTTTATTTTGTGAATGTGGTGTGACAGAGCAAACCACCTGTATCAGCCGCGTTGCACTCACCTGGGAAAATACTAATATCAGTCCTGTGTCGACGGACAGACACACCCGTCAAGGACGATGGGGAAGGAAGGACATCGCAGGACGCGATTCATCAGGACGATGAATAGGATTAAAGGGATTAGGGAAAAAATGTGGGCGGGTCAAACCGCCCCTTTTTTTTGCCTGCGATTTCTTGAATCCGGAAAAGCAAAAAGGCCCGCAAGGGGCCTTTTCAGCGAACGATGGGTAATCAGCGTTCCAGGTCTGCGATCTTGCCAGCCTTGCCATCCCAGTCTGCGGCGTCTGGCAGCGGGTCTTTTCTCTCGGTGATGTTCGGCCAGATATCCGCCAGTTCAGCGTTCAGCTCGATGAAATTCTCCATGCCGGCCGGCACTTCGTCTTCCGAGAAAATGGCTTGCGCCGGGCATTCCGGTTCACACAGGGCGCAGTCGATGCACTCATCCGGGTGAATGACCAGGAAGTTCGGGCCTTCGTAGAAGCAGTCCACCGGACAGACTTCTACACAATCGGTGTACTTGCACTTGATGCAGTTGTCGGTGACGACGAAGGTCATTTCTAATTCTCTCCTCAGGCGGCGGCAGCGGAACCCGTTCACGGTGGGCTCGCCAGGTTCGGGAGCGATAGTCTGCAGGCCAGGCTAATTGCCTGCAGCATCCCAAACCGCGCGAGATTCTAACAGCTTGAAAGCCTGTGCGTTAGATCCGTGTCTTCAATGTATAGAGTAAATCCAGCGCCCGGCGTGGGGTCAGGTCGTCCAGATCGAGTTTGGCCAACTCGTCGAGCACCGGATGTGGCAGGCTGGCGAACAGGTCGCTTTGCTGCGGTGCGGCCGGTTTGCCCTTGGTCGGACGTGGCGCCTCGTGGGGCAGGCTGGTGGTTTCCAGGCGGCTCAGGTGCTCACGGGCCCGACTGATCACTTCGCTCGGCACGCCGGCCAGTTGCGCCACCGCCAGGCCGTAGCTTTGGCTGGCCGGGCCGGGCAGCACATGGTGCAGGAACACGATACGCTCGTTGTGCTCGGTGGCGTTGAGGTGCACGTTGGCCACCAGCGGCTGGCTTTCCGGCAATACGGTGAGTTCGAAGTAGTGAGTGGCAAACAACGTGTACGCCCGCAGGTGCGCGAGGCGTTCGGCCGCCGCCCAGGCCAGGGACAAGCCGTCGAAGGTACTGGTGCCACGTCCGACTTCGTCCATCAGCACCAGGCTGCGTTCGGTGGCGTTGTGCAGGATGTTCGCGGTTTCGCTCATTTCCACCATGAAGGTCGAGCGCCCGCCGGCCAGGTCGTCGCTGGAGCCGATACGGGTGAAGATCCGGTCCACCAGGGACAATTCGCAACTGGCCGCCGGGACGAAACTGCCGATGTGGGCCAGCAGCACGATCAGTGCGGTCTGGCGCATGTAGGTGGATTTACCGCCCATGTTCGGACCGGTGATCACCAGCATGCGGGTGTTGTCGTCCAGGCTCAGGTCGTTGGCCACGAACGGCGTGGTCAGGACCTGCTCGACCACCGGATGACGACCCTGGCTAATGCGCATGCACGGCTCGCTGACGAAGCGCGGGCAGTTCAGGTCCAGGTTCAAGGCACGTTCGGCCAGGTTGCTCAGCACGTCCAGTTCCGCCAGGGCAGCGGCGGTGTCCTGTAACGGTGGCAATTGGCTGATCAGGTCCTCGAGCAGCGCTTCGTAGAGCATCTTTTCCCGGGCCAGGGCGCGGCTCTTGGCTGACAGCGCCTTGTCTTCGAACGCCTTGAGTTCCGGGGTGATGAAACGCTCGGCGCCCTTGAGGGTCTGGCGGCGAACATAATCGGCCGGGGCTTGCTCGGCCTGCTTGCTCGGCAGCTCGATGAAGTAACCGTGGATGCGGTTGTAGCCGACCTTGAGGTTGGCCAGGCCGGTGCGGGCTTTTTCCCGGGCTTCGAGGTCGATCAGGAACTGTCCGGCGTTTTCGCTCAGCGCTTGCAACTCGTCGAGTTCGGCGTCGTAGCCGGTTTTCAGCACGCCACCGTCGCGGATCACCGCCGGCGGGTTGTCGATAATGGCCTTTTCCAGCAGCGCGGCCAGCTCCGGGTAGGTGCTGGTGGTGCGCGCCAGTTGTTGCAGGTGCGGCGCTTCGAGGTCGGTCATCGCCACTTGCAATTCGGGCAAGGCACCGAGGGCATCGCGCAGGCGCGCCAGGTCACGGGGACGGGCGTTGCGCAGGCCGATACGGGCGAGGATTCGCTCGATGTCACCGATTTCCTTGAGCTGCGGTTGCAACTGCTCGAAGCGATAACGATCCAGCAGGCAGGTAATGGAGGATTGACGCGCCAGCAGCACGGTCAGGTCCCGCAGCGGCCGATTCAACCAGCGGGTCAACAGGCGGCTGCCCATGGCGGTCTGGCAGCGATCGACCACCGATTGCAACGTGTTGTCGCGCCCGCCGGCCAGGTTGGTGTCCAGTTCCAGATTGCGGCGGCTCGCGCCGTCCAGTACCACGGTGTCATCCAGGCGCTCGTGACGCAGGCTGCGCAAATGAGGCAGGGCGGTGCGCTGGGTTTCCTTGGCGTAGGCCAGCAGGCAACCGGCCGCGCCAATGGCCAGGGTCAGGTTCTCGCAGCCGAAGCCCTTGAGGTCCTGGGTGGAGAACTGCTGGCAGAGACTTTTCAGCGCCGAATCCCGCTCGAAATCCCACGGCGCCCGACGTCGCACGCCACGGCGTTTTTCTGCCGGCAGGTCTTTGGGCCAGTCATCCGGGATCAACAGCTCTACCGGATTGACCCGTTCCAGCTCCGCCAGCAGGTTTTCCCAGCCCTTGATTTCCAGCACCGAGAAATTGCCGCTGGTGATGTCCAGCACCGCCAGGCCGAACAAGCGCTCATCACCCAGCACCGCGGCGATCAGGTTGTCCCGGCGTTCATCCAGCAAGGCCTCGTCACTGACCGTACCCGGGGTGATGATCCGCACGACTTGGCGTTCCACGGGGCCCTTGCTGGTGGCCGGGTCGCCGACTTGCTCGCAAATCACCACGGATTCGCCGAGCTTGACCAGCTTCGCCAGGTAACCTTCCGCCGCGTGGTAAGGAATCCCACACATCGGAATCGCCATGCCCGCCGATTGACCACGCGCGGTCAGGGTAATGTCCAACAGCTTGGCAGCCTTCTTCGCATCCTCGTAGAAGATCTCGTAGAAGTCGCCCATGCGGTAGAACATCAGCTGGTCGGGGTGCTGGTTCTTCAGGCGCCAGTATTGTTGCATCATGGGCGTGTGGGAGGACAGGTCGTTCACGGCTGTATTCATGGGTGTCAGGCAAGCTCGTTGAAAGGTGTGGGGCAAAAGGAGGGGCATTGGCCCGGCTTTTCCGCGATGGGCGCAAGGTTAACATGGGTGGTCGGGGGGGACCCAGGCGTGAGTGGTTTTTAGGATTGGGTGAATATCCGTTGCTGCGGGGGAGTGTCAGAAATTTTGTGTTCGGGCATAACATGAGTAAGAGGTGCATGTATGCCAACCAAAAAGAAACCCCTGCGTGACCTGCCCAAAATCCCCAAAGAGCTGCTTGAGCAGTTTGGTGAGGGGCTGATGACAGCGGAAGCCATCGAGGACGCCTCGGCAGCGTTCAAGAAGGCCCTGATTGAACGAGCCTTGACCGCTGAACTCGGCCACCACTTGGGCTATCCCCCGGGCGCGCAGCGCCCGGAGGATGAAACTAATCAGCGCAATGGCAAGAGTGGAAAAACCGTTTTGACCGGAGATGGTCCGCTGCGGCTGGATATCCCACGCGACCGGGAT